>JBAYPP010000059.1:0-7185 GCA_041677585.1 Acholeplasmataceae bacterium | reverse complement strand
ATATTTTTTATAGTTTGTTTGTTTATAGCTCTTCTTTTTTTAATACTGATACTCTTCTCATCATTCAGTTTTCAAAGACCCTTTTTACTCGCCTGCTTTTAGCATGCTTTCTCATTCTATCATTATAAAACAACCTTGTCAATATCCCTTAACTAAAGAAAATGATTTCCTTTCGTTTCGCAAGGTTATTTATATAAATAAAGTGGTGGAGGGGGGCAGATTCGAACTGCCGAACCGTTAGGAACAGATTTACAGTCTGCCGCGTTTAGCCACTTCGCTACCCCTCCTAAATTTTGGCTTGCCTATATATTCTATCTTATTGAGAATAAAATTGCAACAAATTTTACCAATTTTATTTTCAACTCTTAAAAACAACTCTCATTTCCTGTCTATTTTTGATAAAAGCATTTTTTCATACTATATTATTGCTCTTTATACTTTTTACTTTACTGTCTAATTCCTTTTTAAACATAAAAATTTCTCTACCGCATTTGCAGCACTCTAATTTAATTTCAATTCCAATTCTAGTGACCTTCCACTCGTTAGATCCGCAAACATGTTTTTTCTTGGTTATTACGGTGTCATCAATTTTATAAATCATTGATTTTTACCAATTAATCTATTAACAAACTGTGAAACATCTTCATCCTCAATATAGAAAGTTACTTTTGATTGTGTGACACTTACCTTTTTGTTAAAGAAGGTTTTAAGCATTTTTTCTTCTTTGCTAAACTTTTTCTTCTTTGATTGACTTACGCTTACTCTTTTTTTCTCATTTCTCGTAATGTCTTCTATTTCTCTAACACTTAGATTTGAATCTAAAACGCTTCTAGCAGCTTTCTGCATCGCCTGATGACTATCTAATTTACTTATAGCACGCGCGTGTCCCATTGATATTTGATCATTCAGCAACATTTCCTGAACATCTTTGGGTAAATTTAAAAGCCCTAAAATATTTGTTATATGTGAGCGACTTTTACCAACTTTTGTTGCTAGTGCAGCTTGAGTTAGGTTTAGTTTGTCAATTATACTTAAGTACGCTTCTGCTTCTTCAATTGCGGTTAAGTTTTCTCTTTGAAGGTTTTCTGCTAGTGCAATTTCTGCAACTTTGGATTCTTCATACTGTCTAATAATTGCAGGAATTTTTCTTAAACCCACTTGCTTAGAAGCTCTATATCTTCTTTCCCCGGAAACAATAATATATCCATCTTTAACTTTTTTTAAAATAATGGGTTGGAAAACACCATGTTCTTTAATTGATTGCGCTAATTCATTAATTTTCTCTTGATCAAATATTTTCCTTGGTTGGAAAGGGTTTGAGCGGATTACGTCTAACGAAATATCTTCAATTACTTCACCTTCCAATAATTCGTCAACGTGGTGCTCAATAAATAAATCTCCAAGTGTGCGAGCTTTTTTATCGTCTTTCATTTCTCTCAATTATCTCCTTTGCTAGTGATTTATATAATCTTGCAGCGGGTGATCTTGGTGCAAAAGTTAATACCGGTATTCCATATGTCGGTGCAACTTGTGCAGAAACATTACTTGTAACAATTGTATCAAATACACCCTCTTGAAAGTGATCTTTAATTTCATGGACAATTTCCCATCCCGCTTTTGTTCTTTTATCTAACATCGTTAATAATACACCTTCAATTTGTAAAAACTTGTTATTAGCTTTTAAGTTTTTTTGTACAATCCTAATTGTGTTTAATAACTGAGTCAATCCATCAATCGCTAGAAACTGGCACTGCACTGGGATTAACACCGAGTTAGAAGCATATAGAGCACTAAGTGTTAGTAACCCTAAAGATGGCGGACAATCAATAATAATGTAATCATAATGGTCTTTGATTAAATTTATTTTGCTGCCTAAAACATATTCACGATCATCATGATCTAAGAGCACTTCTAAACGGGCAAGTTCAATTGTTGTTGGTATAACATCTAGGTCAATGTTGTCTAAATGCATAATACTTTCTTTGATTCCTTTTTTACCCAAAATAACGTTATTGATAGTTGAAAAAAGCATGCTTCGGTTAATGCCCAAACTGGTTGTAGCACTTGCTTGTGGATCAAGATCAATTAGTAATACTTTTTTTCCCTCTTGAACAAGTGCAGCGGATAAATTGACGCTTGTTGTCGTTTTGCCAACTCCACCTTTTTGATTTGAAACTGCGATTACTTTGCCCATTCTTATCCCCCTTTTTCTTTTATAAAGGTTTCTTAATGATTTGCTGATATGTGCGCGGAAAGCCATTGATGTGCTCCGTTTTTTTCACGAAGACATTTGTTCTAAAACCATATTCATTCGGTAAATCAAATGAGTCTATTTTCACTATCTTAGCAGCAAGCATTTTTAATGCATTCTTTGATTCTTCAATCTCTATTTGAAAACTGGTTGCTTTCATCATGATACTTATTCCATTTATTTTATTCATTGGAATTCCAAACTCTAAGGTGGTTCGCATGTGAGCTAGAGCTCTTGATAAAACAACATCAAACTTGTTTTGCATTGACTTTGCAGCTACTTCAATTCGATCGTGAATAAGTGTTACATCAGACAATTCAAGTTTTTCAACCAATCGTTTTAAAAACACGATTCTTTTTCCTAAAGCATCAATAATCGTAATCTTTAAATGCGGAAATACTATTTTAATTGGAATGCTTGGAAATCCCGCTCCAGCACCCATATCACATACGCTCTCCGTCTTTAGAAAATCATTTTCTCTTATTGGAGTCAATGAATCAAAAAAATGCTTATAGTACACTTCAACTCGGTCATCTATTCTAGTTAGGTTCGTAATCTTATTGTATTCGATCAAAAATTGATAATATAGTTCAAATTGGTCAATTTGTCTGTCACTTAAGGAAATGCCAAAATATTCAAATACATGTTCTTTAAAATTCATGCTTATTTACTCCGTGATTCTAAATAAATCATTAGTACAGAAATATCTGCTGATTTAACCCCAGAGATACGATTTGCTTGTCCGAGCGTTCTTGGTGAAACGCGCGTTAACTTTTCTCTGCTTTCAAGTGATATGTTGTTTATATTGTAATAATCAATATCTTCTGGTATTTCTTTATGTTCTAGTCTAAGCATTTTATCAACACTTAGTTGTTCTTTTTCAATGTAACTTTGATACTTAATTCCAATTTCAACTTGTTCAACTATTTCTAATGGAGCATCAGTCTGAGTAAAATAAATGATGTCTTGTTTATTTAGTTCAGGTCTTTTTATTAAATCTTTTAGTAATTCACCTTCGTAGATTAATGCCGAATTTCTTGATTTCAAATACTTTAATGTCTCTTCGTTTGGAATTATTTTTAAAGTACTCACTTCTTTTTGAAGTTCGGTTAGTTTTGCCTGCTTTTCTTTAAAAAGATTATAGTCTTTGTCGCTTAACAAACCAATTTCTCGGCCTTTTTCAGATAATCTGTATTGAGCATTATCGTGTCTTAACAACAGTCTGTGTTCTGCTCGAGAAGTTAGCAGTCGATATGGGTCATCTACACCCTTAGTTACTAAATCGTCAATCATTACAGCAATATATGCTTCATTTCTAGTTAAGATAAAAGGTTCTTTCCCATCAACCTTTAATGCTGCATTTATACCCGCCATCAATCCCTGTCCGGCTGCCTCTTCATAGCCGCTTGTTCCATTTATCTGCCCAGCAAAATATAGATTCTTTAGTTTCTTTGCTTCAAGTGTATGAAACAATTGAGTGGGATTAATTGCGTCATATTCAATTGCATATCCGTGTTTCGTAATTCTTGCAGTTTCAAGTCCTACGATTGTTCTTAACATTGGTTCTTGTAGTTCTTTGGGCATGCTAGTGGAAAAGCCTTGAACATAATATTCATCAGTCTCAACACTTTCTGGCTCAATAAAGATTTGATGTCTTTTTTGTGTTTTAAAACGAACAACTTTATCTTCTATGGAGGGACAATACCTTGGACCAACACCTTCAATATTGCCACTATACATTGCCGATTCATTTAGGTGTAATTCAATCATTTCATGCGTTCTATTGTTTGTGTGTGTTAAATAGCAATCTTCGTAAGGATTGTCTTCATAGAACCTATTTTCAAACGCAAATGTTTGTGACACTCCATCTCCTGGTTGAACCAGCATTTTTGATAAATCCACACTGTCTTTTGCAATTCTTGGTGGTGTACCTGTTTTTAATCTAAGTAACTCAAACCCAAGCTCCTTTAGTTGCTCACTTAATTTGAAAGTGGTCTTATCGCCTTGTGGACCGCTGACTATTTTTTCTTTACCCCTTAGAATGTTGCTTCTTAAATATGTCCCTGTTGTTAAAATAACTGTTTTACCATAGATTATTTCCCCAGAAAATAGTTTTACACCAGTAACTTGATTTTGATCCAAAACAAGTTCTTCTACTAAGCTCTCATTTAAAGTTAAATTTTTTTGCTTTTTAAGCGTTTCCAGTATCAATTTAGGATATTTTAATTTATCAATTTGTGCTCTAAGTGCACGCATGGCAATTCCTTTTGATCTGTTAAGCATCTTTATTTGAATTTGCGCCCTATCTGCTGTCTTGGCCATCTGCCCCCCCAAGGCGTCAATTTCTCTTACTACAACACCCTTCGCCGGACCACCAATAGATGGGTTACAGGGCAAAGAGGCGACCTGATTAAGGTTGCCTGTAATTAAAATCACTTTTTTATTTTTTCTAGCCATGGCTAGAGCTGCTTCTACACCAGCGTGCCCTCCACCCACGATAATTCCATCATACATTTACATCACTACTTTATTTTAGGATTTTACTGATTTTTTCAATAATTGATTTTTTGTCAAATTTACAGTGTTCGATTACGCTTGAAGCAGGCGCACTCGCACCAAAGACATCAAGTCCAATAACATTCTGAGTATATTTGTACCAAGACATACTGCTCGCCATTTCGATTGCAACAATCTTAGCTCTTTTTGGCAATATTTCTTTTTTATATTTTTGTGTCTGCTTTTCAAACAGAAATTGCGAAGGCATACTTACAACACGCACATCAATTCCTTTTTGATAAAGATCATCCTTAGCTGCCATTGCCAATTCAAGTTCAGAGCCGCAGGTTATGATTATTCCATCAAGTTCTTCTTTTTCTTTACTTACAATATACGCGCCTTTAGATACTTCCCCTACTTTAGTGTCATACCCATTAAACACATCTTGTCTTGTTAGAACGATTGAAGTCGGAGTATTTTTAGATTCAAGTGCAATGTTCCAAGCAGCAATTGTCTCTCTTGCGTCTGCCGGTCTAATGACATTAAAATTGGGAATTGCTCTTAATCCAGCTAGTTGTTCAACGGGTTGGTGTGTTGGTCCATCTTCACCAACAGCAATTGAGTCATGCGTAAAGACAAAGATTGATGGTATTTGCATAATGGCTGAAAGTCTTAGTGCCGGTTTCATATAGTCACTAAAGACGAAAAATCCACCACCAAATGCTTTTAGACCACCATGTAATGTTATCCCATTAACGATTGCACCCATAGCATGTTCACGCACACCAAAGTTTATGTTTCGACCTGCACGATTATATTTTGAAAAATGTCCATCTGAACCTTTGGCTTTGGTTGATGATGTTAAATCAGCTGATCCACCAATCAAATTCAAATGCTGCCCCGATACTTTATCAATAATCTGTCCACTAACATTTCTGGTAGCATCATTTTCTTTAAAGTCAATTTTAACGGTTTTATTTAAATCTAGTTTAAATTCTTGATTAAAGAATGAATCATACTGTTTTGCTTTTTCAATATTTTCTTCGGAATATGTCTTAAACATTTTTAACCATTGCTTTCGCTTACTAATTCCTCTTCTTGTTGCAAGTTTTTCAAAATGGTCATAAACATCTTGGGGTATAACAAATGGATCGTATTCCCAGTCAAAATATCTTCTTAGTTTTTCCGCTTCCTCAAAACCAAGTGGAGCTCCATGTACTTTACTTGTTCCTTCGTTTGAAGAACCATAACCAATAATTGTTTTTACTTCAATAATAGTTGGCTTATCTTTTTGATCTTTAGCTTGTAAAATGGCTTTATCAATCGCTTCTACATCGTTACCATCTTCAACTCGAAGATAGTTCCAACCGATTGCTTTAAATTTTTCTTCATGATTTTCACTGAATGCTAAATTAAGGTCTCCATCAAGTTGGATATCATTCGAATCAAACAAAACAATAAGTTTTTCAAGACCTAAATGACCCGCAAGACTCATCGCTTCCATAGCAACACCCTCTTGTAAATCACCATCTCCGCACAATACGTAAGTATAATGATCAACAATTTTATGTTTGTCTGTGTTGAATTTGCTACCTAGATGTGTTTCAGAAATTGCCATTCCTACAGCATTTGCAATTCCTTGGCCTAGTGGTCCGCTTGTTGTTTCAACACCTTCAGTGTGCCCATATTCTGGATGGCCAGGCGTGTTCCCTAACTGACGAAAATTTTCAATGTCGTTCATTGAAATTTTGTAACCAATTAAGTGATTAATTGCATATAATAACATTGATCCATGGCCAACTGATAAAACAAAGCGATCGCGATTTTCCCAATTAGGTTTTCTTACATCAATGTTCATGTGTCTCGTAAACAGTGTATATATAATTGGTGCAGCACCCAAAACAACACCAGGATGACCGCTGTTAGCTTTGTTTATTGCATCAATACCTAAAAATCTAATTGATTGTATAGCTTTACTCTGAATCATCTTGGTCAATCACCTCAATCTCTTCCATTGTGTCTTCTGCTGTATCCACTTCCTCTTGGTTTTCAGCCATTTCTTCCTCTGGCACTTCGAAGAATCTGCGATAATGTTCGTCTCGAGCGTTAACGATTCTTTCGAGCTCAGGAACACCAAGATAGTTTTCAATTGCTTCTTGAGCAATAATATTCTTTTCGCGAATTTTTTTAGTCACATATCGGCTTTGTATCATGTTGCTTCCAAACATAGCTACAACTAGCAATAATAATCCAATTAGAATTTGTTCAGGAAACAGAGTTTGAACAACAACGATAATTGCTACATAAACCAAAATCATTGGAATTAGATAAAACAATCTGACCTTGCGTTGAATTGCTCCGACTTCTTGTAAGAATGTCATCCAAATCTCATTGACTTTTGGTTCATAAAACTTATTAAGTGCTTCATGATAATCTCT
>JBAYPP010000058.1:0-7188 GCA_041677585.1 Acholeplasmataceae bacterium | reverse complement strand
GTCGGTTAGAGCACCTGACTGTTAATCAGGGGGTCCTAGGTTCGAGTCCTAGTGTGGGCGCCATCTAGATACCAATGCTACTTTACGTAGCATTTTTTTTATATACATACAAAAAAATGGATTAATTCTAATGAAGTTTAATTTTAGAATAGAGTATTTAATTTTAGGGTATATTTTTTTATCTTTTGTTATGCTTTTAAATTATTTTAATAAAAAGAGAAGAAATTATGTGAAAGAAATGTAAGCCTTTACAATTAGTTAATTATTGACTTGTTTTCTATTGTTTTATTACTTCACTCATGCTACAATGTATTTGACGAGTTAAGACGTCTTTTTAATTGCTAAAAATTAAAAACGACTCTATACTTTCGATACGATAAAAAAAATAAGGAGAATCGGTGATGTTAAAAAGCAAGTACCTAAACAGGGTTTTTGATGATTTAAAAAATCGTCATGCAAGTGAGCCCGAATTTTTGCAAGCAGTTGAAGAGTTTTTCGAATCAATGGAAGTTATTGTTGAGCGTGATCCAAGTATTGAACGGTATGCGATCATGGAAAGAATCGTTGTTCCTGAGCGTGTTATTAAGTTCCGCGTTTCATGGACAAATGATGCAGGTGAAATCAAAGTCAATACAGGCTATAGAATTCAACATAACTCTGCAATTGGACCATACAAGGGAGGCATTCGTTTTGTTTCAAACGTTAATGAATCAGTCCTTAAGTTTTTAGGTTTTGAGCAAACCTTTAAAAACAGTTTGACAGGCTTACCGCTTGGTGGTGGTAAAGGTGGAGCCGACTTTGATCCACGCGGTAAGAGCGATAATGAAATTCAGCGCTTTTGCCAATCATATATGGCTGAATTGTATCGCCATTTAGGACCGGACACAGACGTTCCAGCTGGTGACATCGGTGTTGGAGCAAGAGAGATTGGCTATATGTTTGGTATGTATAAAAAATTAACAAACGAATTTACGGGTGTTTTAACTGGTAAAGGGTTATCATACGGCGGATCATTAGGACGTCGTGAAGCAACTGGTTACGGTTTATGTTACTTTGTTGAAGAAATGCTAACAGCTTATCGCAAAGATAATTTTGAAGGTAAAAGAATTATCATTTCAGGTGCTGGTAAAGTTGGTAAACATGCAGCAATTAAAGCAGTTGAGTTAGGTGCAAAAATAGTTGCCTTATCAGATATCAATGGTTACATTCATGATGAAAACGGTCTAGACATGAAGGTTGTTGATGAAATCGCCGGTGAAACTGGTGAGTATACATTAAAATATTTGGAAAGATTTCCAAAAGCGAAATTTGTTTCCGGACCAAAAAACATGTGGAAGGTTCCATGTGATATTGCCTTGCCATGTGCAACGCAAAATGAGATTGATTTAGATGATGCTAAAGTGATGGTAGCTAACGGCGTTTATTTAGTTGCTGAAGGTGCAAACATGCCTACTTCATTGGATGCTACTCACTATTTCATCAATAATGGTGTTTTGTTTGCTCCAGGTAAAGCAGCCAATGCAGGTGGTGTTTCTGTTTCTGGTTTAGAAATGGCTCAAAACGCAACACACGTTAGTTGGTCATTTGAAGAAGTTGACAAGATGCTAAAAGAGATTATGAAGAACATTTTCAAACAAGCATATGATACAGCTAAACAATTAGATAAAGAAACTAACCTCGTTCTTGGTGCTAACATTGCCGGATTCCAAAGAATTTACCGAGCAATGGTTGATCAAGGAGTAATTTAAGATGGAAGATAACAAGCTTAATACGATTAAAGCACCACATATTTTATTACCTAAAAAAGATATAGATATGTCAAAATGGGCTGTAATCGCTTGTGATCAATATACATCACAACCTACTTACTGGGAAGATTTAAAACGCTATGTTGGCGATAGTCCTTCAAGTTTTCATTTGATTTATCCAGAAGTTTACTTAGACCAAGACAATGATCAATATATTAAAAAAATTAATCAGGCAATGGCCAAGTACCTAAATGAGAATATTTTAAATGATTTGGGTTCATGTATGATTTTAGTTGATCGTAAGACTGCCTATGCCGAGCGTCGTTTAGGACTTGTTTTAGCTGTTGATCTTGAAGATTATAGTTATGAAGTGGGAAGTAAAGCTTTAATTCGTGCTTCTGAGCAAACGATTATTAGCAGAATTCCACCAAGAGCAAAAATTAGAAAAGATGCGACAGTTGAATTTCCCCACACTTTATTATTGATTAATGATCCTAAAAAAGTGATTATTGAATCAATTAATCAACAAAAAGATCAATTTGAAAAAGTATATGATTTTGAATTAAACATGGATGGTGGACATCTCAAAGGTTATAAAATTTTGGATACAGATCCAATAATTAAACAATTATATGGTTTGATTGAAAATCAAAATGATCCAGTTTTGTTTATCGCTGGTGATGGAAACCATAGTCTAGCTACAGCAAAAGCACATTGGGAAGAAGTCAAAAAACAAACAAAGGATTTAAGCCATCCAGCTAGATACGCTTTAGTAGAAGTTATCAATATTTATGATGATGGGTTAACATTTGAACCAATTCATCGTGTTATAATAAATGCAGATAAAAGCTTTTTGGATGGATTATTACCGCAATTAAAACATAAGTCAAATGCTTGGTATATTGATCAAAATGGTGCAAAACAGCCATTATCAAATGGCAAAGACGCGATTGAAACGTATGAAATTATTGAAGGCTATATCGATAAATATTTAAAACAGCATCCAAATGTAGCTGTTGATTATATCCATGGAGAAGACGATTTGATTGAAGTATGTAAAAATCAAAAGGGCAGTATTGGGTTATTCATGCCAACTATTTCTAGAAAAGAAATTTTTGAATGTGTTGAAAAGGGTAAGGTTTTGCCAAAAAAATCGTTTTCAATGGGCGAAGCATCAGAAAAAAGATACTACTTAGAGAGTAGAAAAATAGTATATTAAAAGGGAGATTGAAAGATGAGCAAACGTATTTATAACTTTTCAGCTGGTCCCGCAACATTACCAGAAGCTGTTTTAAAAGAAGCAGCTGCAGAAATGTTGAATTACCAAAATTCAGGTATGTCAGTTATGGAAATGAGTCACCGTTCAAAGGTTTATCAGCAAATTATTGATGAAGCAGAAGCAGATTTAAGAGAGTTGATGAACATTCCAGAAAATTACCGTGTCTTATTCTTGCAAGGTGGAGCATCATTGCAGTTCGCGATGATACCACTTAACTTGATGAAAAACAAAGTAGCAGATTACATTTTAACTGGTAACTGGGCACAAAAAGCTTATGAAGAAGCACAAAAGTATGGTAAAATTAATGTTTTAGCGTCCTCAGAAGATCGAACATATGCCTATATTCCTAATTTAACCGACCTTAAGATCAGTGAAGATGCAGACTATGTTCACATTTGTGAAAATAACACAATTTTTGGTACACGTTTTGTTGATTTGCCAGATACCAAGGGAAAAACACTTGTATCTGACCAATCATCATGCATTTTATCAGAACCAATTGATGTTTCAAAATATGGCGTAATTTACGCTGGCGCACAAAAAAATATTGGTCCAGCCGGGACTGTAATCGTAATTATTCGTGAAGATTTGATTCCAACCGAAAAGATTAAAGAAGTTCCAACAATGTTGCAGTACAAGATTCATAATGATGCAGGTTCAATGTATAATACTCCTCCAACATATGGAATTTATTTATGTGGAAAAGTATTTAAGTATTTATTGAGTTTAGGTGGTTTGGAAAAAGTTCAAGCATACAACATTAAAAAAGCTAATATCCTTTATAATTTTTTGGATAACAGTAAATTATTCTATGGAACTGTTGATGCAGAATACCGTTCACTTATGAACGTATGTTTTAAAACTGATAGTGATGAGTTAAATGATTTATTCATTAAAGAAGCTAAAGCTAAAGGATTTGAAAATCTTAAAGGTCACCGTGTAGTTGGTGGCATGCGTGCAAGCATTTATAATGCAATGCCAATTGAAGGTGTTCAAGCGTTAGTTGATTTCATGCGTGAGTTTGAAGCAAAACATACGAAGTAAGGTGAGACAATGAAAAAATTATTTTGTTTAAATAATATTTCGAAGATTGGTCTTCAAGTACGTCCGAATCACTATGATGTAACTGCTGATATTAATGAAGCTGATGCAGTACTAGTGCGTAGTGCATCAATGCATGAAATGGCTTTACCAAAGGAAACTTTAGCTGTTGCTCGCGCTGGTGCTGGGGTGAACAATATTCCCTTGGATGAATATGCAAGAAAAGGGGTTGTAGTATTTAACACTCCTGGTGCAAACGCTAATGCTGTTAAAGAATTAACGATTGCTGGCATGTTTCTAGCAGCTCGTAATCTTTATCCTGCAATGCAATGGGTATCTAACAACACACACGACACTGATATTGCAAAAACAGTTGAGAAAGCTAAATCACAGTTTGCTGGCACAGAAATAATTGGTAAAACAATTGGTGTCTATGGCATGGGTGCAATCGGTATTGCTGTAGCTAAGGCATGTCAAGCATTAGGAATGACCGTCTACACAGCAGAACGTAATTTTGAATCGAAAAAACAAGAAGCCGGTCTTTATCCAAAGACAATGATCGCAGCCAAGAGTAAAGAAGAGTTTTTTGGCAATTGTGATTACATCAGCCTTAACTTAGCATTATCACCAGATACAAAGGGTTTCATCAATAAAGAAGTTTTTGGCTTAATGAAAGATGGAGCAATTCTTTTAAACTTTGCTCGTGCTGCATTAGTTAATGATACTGACTTAAAAGAAGCTTTAGAAAGTAAGAAATTACGTGCATATGTAACCGATTTTCCGACTTATGAAACAGCAAATACAGAAGGTGTAATTAACATTCCTCATTTAGGTGCTTCAACGGAAGAGGCGGAAGATAATTGTGCAATGATGGCAGTTAATCAATTGGTTGATTTTATTGATAACGGAAATATCATTAATTCCGTTAACTATCCCAACTTAGATGCAGGTCCAAAAACAGAAGCATACCGTTTAACGATCTTACATGCCAACTTAGAACAACTCCAAGACGAAGTATTAAGAGCAATTCATAAACATGGTAAGGTTGCTAGAACAGTTACAAACCAATATAAAGAATTAGCGTATACTGTTGTTGATCTAAGTTCATTTGAGCAAGAACAGATTGCAAATTTGGAGAAGTTAGAAGGCGTTTATCGTATTCGCTTAATCTAACTGATCTAGATGAAAGAGGTTTGAAACCTTTATTTCAAGCCTCTTTTTATTTTGTAAAATCACATAATTGAGAAGATTGCCGCAATTTTAACAAAAAATAAGACAATTTTGATATACTATAAACGGAGGGGATTAGATGAAATTCAGATATGAATCAAATCGTATTTATGTCTTAGACGACGAAGGAAAGCAAATCGTAAATGGAACATTTCCGTGGGAAAAAGAAGGCGTTGCCAATGTAAATCATACCTTTGTTGATCCAAGTTTAAGAGGTCAAGGCATTGCCAGTAAGCTAATGCATGAAATCTATAACTATGCAAAAGAAAACAGTTTTAAACTGGTAGCTACTTGCCCTTATGCAGTTGTTTGGTTTAAGAAAAATCCAGATAAAATGGATATTATTGATGCTAAAACTCAAGCAACACTTAATCCTGAATGTCTAATCTAACGGGATATCGGTATGAAGAAAACATTTTTGTTTTTAGTTGCTGGCGGATCAGCATCAGGAAAAAGTACTGTTGTTCAAGAAATTTTAGAAAAAGCGGGTTTAGAGGATGTTTTAATTATTAAACACGATGATTATTATAATGATCAAAGTGAGATGACTCAAGAAGAAAGATACGCAATCAACTATGACCATCCAGATTCATTGGATAATGAACTGTTATATGAGCACTTATCAAAACTGTTAAAGGGTGAAACAGTTTTAAAACCAACCTATGATTTTGTGTTGCATAACAGAAGTGACGTAGTAGAAGAGATACATCCAAAACCAATTATTATTGTTGAAGGTATTTTGGTCTTAGAGAACGAAAAAATCAGAAACTTATCGAGTCTCAATCTGTTTGTTGAATTAGATGACGATACAAGGTTTATAAGACGTTTGTTACGTGATATTAACGAGCGAGGAAGAACTTTAGAAAGCGTTATTAAACAATACCAAAAAACGGTTAAACCAATGTTTCATAAATATATTAAACCAACAAAAAGGCACGCGGATGTTATTATACCTAACGAACGACAACATGATAATGCTGTCGATTTAATCGTTGCTAGAATAAAAGAAATTATAGGACAAAAAGAATGAGACTAATTGTTATTGCAATGCAAAGTGAAGCAGAAATGCTTATAGCAAACATTAAGCCAAATGATGAAGGATTATATCTTTTAAATGTTGATACTGCTGTTTTAGTGACTGGTATTGGTAAGGTCAATGCAGCTGCAAAATTAAGTTATATTTTAGCTAAGTATTCAGTCAAAAGTGTTTTTAACATTGGTCTTTCAGGTGCAACAGCGCCTTTTATGTTAAATGAATTTGTGTTGGTAAAAGAAGCTCAATATCATGATTTTGATCTTATGGTATTTGGTTATGAAAGAGGACAGGTACCAAAACTGCCAACTAGATTTACAAGTGATAAAGAATTGTTTAATAAAATAAAAGCGTTAGGATATCGTGATACGTTGTTGTTGACCGGAGATAAATTTCTCCAAGAACAACTGGAGGAAAAATTCTTGTGTGATATGGAAGGTGCTGGATTGTATCAAGTATGTCATATTCATAAAATTCCAATTGTTAGTGTAAAGATGGTTTCTGATATTATTGGCAGCAAGGACCATATTCAACAATTTAAAGCCTTTGATCAAGAACAAGCTGGTGTAGAAATTAAAAAGATTGTTCAGAAAGTTTTGGCGGTGTTAGTATGAAAAAAGGATTGATATTTTTAGCGAATGATGTCGAAGATGGAGAGGCTCTATTTACAAGAGCTTTACTGATTAGAGCAGGCTTTGAGATTGACACTGCTACCCTTAACCTAGACAAAAGGATTGTTACGGCATATGGATTAAAAGTAGAAGTGGATTATTTGCTTTCAGAGAATAATTTTAAGAAATACGATTTCTTGATTGTTCCTGGCGGAAGTTATGTCAGCAAGCAAATTGACAAAAATG
>JBAYPP010000057.1:0-7250 GCA_041677585.1 Acholeplasmataceae bacterium | reverse complement strand
TGATCACATAATATTTGCATCTCGATATGTCTTGGTGAATCAATAAATTTTTCAATGTATAAGGATGGATTTCCGAAGCTTACCTTTGCTTCAAGAGATGTTTTTTCAAATACTTGCCGAAAATCATTATCTGAACTGGCAATACCAATTCCTCTGCCTCCGCCACCGCTGGTTGCTTTAATCATGACGGGATAACCGATCTTCTTCGCAATGCTTAAACCTTTTTCTATATCATCAACTGTTCCGTTGCTTCCCATAACAACCGGTATACCACTTGCGATTGCAAGTTTTCTTGCTTCTGCCTTATCACCCATTTGCTTAACAACTTTTGAGCTCGGACCGATAAAAGTAATACCACATTCTTCAACCATCTCAACAAACAGGGGGTTTTCTGCTAAAAATCCATATCCGGGATGAATAGCATTACATCCAGTTGATATGGCGGCACTTAAAACTTGATTTAAATTTAAATAACTTTTTTGACTTTCAGGCTCACCAATGCAAATTGCTTCATCGGCAAACTTAACATGCAGACTATCCTCATCTGCAGTTGAATAAATGGCAACTGTGGGTATTCCTAACTCTTTGCATGCTCTAATTACACGAAGCGCAATCTCGCCACGATTAGCAATTAGTACTTTAATGCTCATTGCTCTTCCTCAATTGTAATTAAGACTTGGTTATAACCAACAGCATTTGCATTTTCAATTTTAACTTCCTTAACTATACCTGCAACTGGTGCAGTAATTTCATTCATGATTTTCATCGCTTCGATTAAACAGACAACGTCACCTTTTTCAACTCTTTGACCAATTTCAATATATGGTTTGCTCTCTGGGTTAGGGGCAATATAAAATGTTCCCACTAATGGTGATTTGATGGAAACTAAATTATTGTCTATTTGATCATGTTCGGTGTTTTCGTTTAGTTGGAATACTTCAGTTTTGTTGTTCTTTTTTGATAGTCTTAGTTTGAATTCGTTTCGTTCTAATTCTAGACTGCTTAATGATGATTTTTCAAATTTTTTGATAATAGCTTTAATCTCTCTAATTTTCATATTTTAACCTGTCTTTGTGTTTTTTTGACTGCATAAAATTATTTTGAATATCAAAACATATCTGGGTTTTATTCTATCACAATTTTTCAATTTGTCAATTCATAATTTCCAAAAGCATTCTTTAATGTTTAAAAACTACATAATGTAATGTTTTCTGATTTAAATATAATTCCAAGTTTCGTCTAACTAGTTCAAACAGTCTTTGACTGGTGTACGGACTAGAATTAGAGCTATGTGGAGTTATAAAGACATTTGACAACTTCCAAAGTGGATGGTCTTTAGGTAGTGGTTCTGGCGAAGTCACATCCAATCCAGCTCCACGGATTTGGTTATTAGTTAATGCATTAACTAATGCTTCTTGATCAATTATGTCACCTCTAGCGATATTGATTAACAATGCTGACTGTTTCATTAGGTCAAGCTGTTCCTTTTTGATGAGATGTTTCGTGTCTTCGTTTAATGAGATTGTAACAACCAAATAGTCGCTTTCCTTAAAAACTTGATTGAATCCTGCTTTGGTAGTCTGTATTTCATCAAAAAAAGGCGGTAACTTGTTTTTGCGACGATAACCAATTACACGCGCTCCAAAGGCTTGCATTCTTTTAGCAATTTCAATCGCGATTGCACCGGTTCCAATTATACCGACTGTTGATTGATTAATTTCAAAAATCGGTTTTGCTCTTTTCCAGCTTCCTGTTTCCATTTGCTTTTGATACGTATTTAACTGTTTATCAAAATATAAAATCTTTGAAAAAACATCCTCAGCAATTTGAATATTATAAACATCAGCAGCGTTTGTCGTTAAAATGTTATGTGCCTTTGTTTTTTCAAAATCAAAGCCATCATAACCAGCCGTCGTAAACTGAACCCACTTTAAATTTGGGTATTCTGTATAATCTAATTCATTGACTGTTTCCGGAAAAGCAATAAAAACTTCTGAATCTTTTGCCTCTGTTAAGTCACTTGTCCAAGCTATATTCGGATAAATCTTTTTTAACCTGTCAATGTATTCTGGTTTGAACAATAGATCTTCGATGTATATTTTCATTTTACCCCTCCAAAAAACATAATATCATACTTTTGATAAATTGTAAAAAAAGATGGCGTCTTTAGACGCCATAAATTCTTTGTGTTTTATTTATTTTTTTGCTAGTAAATCCTTAATATCTGTTAATAACTCTTCAACGGTTGGTTTTTGTTCTTCGACTACTTCTTTTTCCTTGGCTGCTTCGGTTAGTTGTTCTTGCTCCTTAAGTAGCTTGGCTGTTGCTAGTTTGTTCGCTCTTGAAACTAATCTAATGATAACGAATATTACAAATGCAATAATGATAAAGTCAACGATGTTTTGAATAAAACGACCATAATAAATAGCATGTTCCGCAATACCAAGTGTTTCATTAGCTGGAGTAATGACATGTTTTAAATTTTCAAATCCGCCTTCAGCTCCAACGATCCAGCCAACTGTTGGCATAATCACATCATTTACCAAACTGCTTACAATCTTACCAAAAGCTCCACCAATGATAACCGCAACAGCTAAATCAAGCACATTTCCTCTTTTAATAAAGGTACCAAAGTCTTTAAAAAATTGTTTCATTTTATTTTTGTCTCCCTCATGATTTTATCTTATTATAACCGTTTATTTTTGAACTAGCAAGGTATTACTTTTACTTGCCTTTTTTTGCTGAATTTTATTTGAAACAAAGATGTATAAAAAACCGATTACTATCATTAAAACAAACATAAAGATCAAATAGTACGGATATGGCCAATTAGAAATAACCGGAAAGCTTGCATCTACATATCTTGTCCAAATAAAATTGTCGTGGCCGCCAGTCGGGTAGTTATGGTTTATAAAGCTTGCGATTGTTGCTACAACATATGCAAATATTAATGCTGTAGCGGATATCCAGTATGATTTTGAATTGGGCTGCCAAAGTTTCAGTTGCTGTCCAATAACAAAAACCCATGTAATCAATGCATGTGATAAGAAACTCTGTAGCGGTAAAAACGAATAGGCATTATACCAAGGTAAAATACCCATTGGCATGATGACTGCGAGTGGCGCTCCAATTATGGCAAAGATCAGCAATGCATCAAATAACCATTTTTTCTGAAAAATTGCAGCTAATATAGTGATATATACACCAAAACTACATAGATGAAAACCAATTGAACCAAACCAGTTTCTACTAAAGTATTCTAAAAAGTTGATAAACCTTAAAACTTCTAAAATCAATAAAAGAACACCAATAATACGAAACATTAGCCTTTGCTTAGGCTGTGATAATTTTCTTATCAACAGCCACAGCAATAAACTAATAATCATTAATGAACCAATCAAGATTAGATGATATTGACTTAAAAAGTAATCAATACTTGAATCATATGTAAAACCTTTGTTTCGCCAAAAATAATCCATCTTTTAATCCTTCTTTAATCTTAATTTACGTCTACTAATTCAATAAGTACTGTAGAGAAACCCGAGAAAAGCGGTACTGGTGCAAGTACTTCCATGTATCTTGGAAATGTATGATTTGAATATAAGTAGTTGATAGCAGCAATAAATGAACCGCCAAAGTCTGAATCAGTAGTAGCAGCACCATAAGCCGTTATTACTTCTAGTGCATCTAAATTATAAAATGCTGCAAGGCTTGCCAGGTTAGCTACCCCTTCTATCAATGCGGCATGCTGATCAGAATTAATCTCGTTTATACTCAGTAGATAGTTTGCTGTTGCTACTATAGAATCTATTAATGTGCCAAAATCAGCAAGGTTTGAATATTTACCTACAGGGAAACCAAACTGCCCATCATCTATTCTTGGATCACCCAATCCTAGGTAATTCCAAGGTCTTTCAAGTGTATATTGTCCAGTGTCGTCTTCTAGTACAAACCTAATCTCTGATCCTCCATTTTGAAAATCATTATTATTAGGATCCACTGTTTTTGCATCTTCACTTGTTTCGGTCAATAAAATTACATTTATCATTTCTGATTGTAGACCAGTTACCGGATTTGTGATTAAATCAATGATGTTTCGTTGAGTTGGAGCTATTCCTTGTTGAACACCACTCTTAAGTTGAAGTGCAATACTTGACATTGCATATGCCTTAAACCATGCTTCTTCACCCGAAACATAGTTTTTAACTTCAGTTGAGTTATGGATTACAATCGTTGGATTTTTCTCATTTCCACCTTGTCTTGTATCTATTACATGGATTGCAGGTCCACCAGATTGTCCAATATAGCTATTTTGAATTTCAATTCCAACTGAGCCTCTTGTATATATGCTGTTTGCCCAGTTATCATTAATCTTAACAAAATTGATTTGGCCAAGCTCCATTGGTATTGTTTCTGCTGAATCTTTATATCCAAATGAATCATGCATAATACCGATTACAGTAAATCTAATATCTAGGTTAGTATAATTGGCTGTACCATTTGAAACCATAATTCCAATATAACCACCAGAGTTTCTACTCATAAGTTGCTCTTGTTGTAAGATTTCTTCAGCAGTACCACCAAAATTAACACTAGGTATTGTTGTATTACCTAAAATCTGTAAGTTCTTAATATTAAACTCACTGTTATTCACTTCATCACTGTCCTTGACATCATATCCAAAGATTGCAATTCTGACATTAACGATTTCGAATGCTTCCGCTAAACCGACTAGTCCGCTACCGCTGTTTTTATTGCTATAAGGTAGGTTTGAACCGTCAATGGTCAGATAATTACCTTCAATAGTAATTTCGTCGTCATCTACGTTTCTTGCAAATCTAGTGTAGACATCACCATTATTTAAATTTCCTACGGATGGTCTTATGTTTTTTGGCGATCCATCAGCATTCATTTGATTTGCTGCAAGTTCTGCGACAAGGTTAGCATGAATATTGATTCTACTAACATCCATATTGGCATATAATGATCTCAATTGTTGGTTGCTAAAAGCGTTGTGTCCATCATTAACTGTAAAAGTATAAGTAAGCTCATCAACTTGCATCTGTATTGCTTGATAATGTGGTGTTACTTTAATTTCATAAGTATTGCCTAATGCTGACTCTTTCATTCTAAATTGATTGCCATCAAAGAATTCGATATGGTCCTTCCAATCTCCTTCTGGAATCAATTGTGATGTTCCACCTATTACTTGGAATAATGTATACTCCAATTCTACTTGTGCTAAAGGAATTCTTGAACCTTGATTATTTAAAATTCTAATATCTAGATAATAATTGTTTTGATAACCAACATAATAAGGATCACCACTATCTAAGAATCTAGTTGAACTTTCTAGTTGTGCATTTTTATATGTTTGATAATTTGAACCAATTGAGAATCCTCTAACATCGGGAATAACTAATGCATCATAAACAACTGTTGGATGTCCTGTTCTAATCATTCTAAATCTAAATGCTCCATAATTGTTTTTAGTAATGATTCTATTTCCGTTTACTTCTGCAAACTCATGCCCTGTTATGATTTCAAATGAATATGATGAACCAAATACGTAGGTTAAGTTTGAATAGAATACATAACGGGAAACATCACCGAACTGCTCAACAATGAAGTAGTCATAAACAGCAACTCCAGTTGGATCTTGATCATAGATGGATTCGTTTGTATGTAATTTAACATCAGATATTGGCCCGTGGTAATGATTACTTCCATCACCAATCGCTTGAATTGTTAATTCATGTTTACCGACTTCTAACAATACTTTAAATTCGTTAAATAATGCTGGATAATTGTTTACATTTAGTGTATATGTTGTTCCAGCTAGTAATACGTTTGCTATCGGTACAATTATTTCAACGTTATTGACGATGAATCTAAACTCTTTTGGTTTTTCATCATTAATTGTTGGTGGAACTAATGTCCAAGAAATCACAATTTCTTCCTCTTCTAATTCAACCAAAACATTAATATTTGTTGGTTTACTAAATGGATTTAATTGTTCCCATCTTGCATAATACACTGTTTTCATTTCAGTCAAGTTTGAGAACAACAACAGTCCTGGTGCAACATAGTCACCACCGTTTTCTTCAGTGTACCAACCTAAGAATTCGTATCCTGTTTTTGATAATGTCCAAATCGGAGCTGTTATATCCAATGCCTCATCGATCCATTCATCATCAATGTCTTTTTGTTGTGTTATAAGATATCTAATTGTGCCTCCATCTCTAAATTCAATGGTCTTAACACCTTCTGCATAATAAAGTGCATAAACATCAACATTTTGTCTTAGATTTATAAATTGAAGTCTATTCCAGTTTACGCTATAATTGTCCTTGCCTTTTAAATCTGGCGCATGATTTAAATCGAATGGTTCATCATAATACAGATAAAATACTTCGTTTGGAGACTCACCTTCGTCAAACAAATCAGGATCTTGATTGAAAGTAAGTGTAATGATAACTCTCCGATAATGAACTTGAATTGCATCAAGACCAGTAATATTTCCTAACACTTCTACTAAATCATCAAGACTTATATAATCATCACCATCGTAGCTAAAGTGATGGAAAATATAGCCTTCATAATTACGAACAGGGCTAATCATTTCACCGTATAAAACATTAAAGATTGTAAATTGCTGTGTAGAAGCAGCGCTACTGAACGTTTCTTGTACTGCATAATTCTCAATGTCTTGTTTTTCAAACACAGAATCAATTTCAACATTATAATACTGAATTTCATAAGTTGCATATAGTGTCATATCGCCTGTGATTGGAACATTAATATCAAATAAATCGATTAACTCACTATCTATATACCAGGCATTAAAGCTATAACCCGGACGAATTGGATTATCAACGGAAGCGGGAGTTGTATTATATGCAACCTTGATTGGATCCATTGGTAGTCCGTTATTTGTATCAAAGCTAATTGTGTATTCATTAATGTAGTAAACTGCTGTAAAGGTATAATTACCTGTTACTTCATGTCCAACAGGATCGCTGTCCCACTCTGGAGCCACTTGATCATAATGTGCTTTTGTTGGAATTGCTGGTATATCAATAACAGTCAATATTGTTAAATATGAAACCGTAATCGCACTTGTTGTCCCATCAATATCAAAGGTAATTGTATACTCTCTTGCTACCCATCTGGCGTATAATTCAAGATCTCCTGTTGTTCCTAGTTCGATTGCAGTTACTTCTTCACCATCTTCTAATTGATTAAACCAG
>JBAYPP010000056.1:0-7272 GCA_041677585.1 Acholeplasmataceae bacterium | reverse complement strand
ACTTATTTGTAGATAAGTTTTTAGTTTAAGTACAGTTTTCATGCGCTCTGTATCTGATTGTCATTTTTTTGATTTTATATTTTTAACCTTTAATTGCACCGATGGCTCAATAAAGACAAAAAAAGCCACTCTCATGGGTGAGAATGACTACTCGGTTAAGTATGGTGACCCGTACGGGATTCGAACCCGTGAATGCATGCGTGAAAGGCATGTGAGTTAACCGTTTCTCCAACGGGCCATGGTGGCGGAGCAGGAGGGATTTGAACCCTCGCACCAGTTTCCTGATCTACACCCTTAGCAGGGGCGCCTCTTCAGCCGCTTGAGTACTACTCCACCTAAGACGCCTAAGCGCTTTTATAGAATATCGTATTTTAGGAAGAAAGTCAACCTATATTATATCTTTTAACATCGTTAATCCAACTTTTCCTCTGTTTAGATCAATGTTTAAAACATAGACCTTAACGATGTCGCCTACATTGAGGACATCCTTGGGATGTTTAATATAACTTTTGGATATTTTAGAAATATGTAAAAGTCCATCTTCTTTTAGACCAATATCAATAAATGCACCAAAATCAACTACATTTCTAACTGTTCCTTCCAGTTCCATTCCGACTGTTAAATCTTCAATTTTAAGAATATCACTCTTTAATAAGGGTTGTGCAAACTGGTCTCTTGGATCTCTTAATGGAGCGACAAACGCGTCCAATATATCTTTTAGTGTATAAAGGTCAATTTTAAGTTTGTCCGCCAATTCCTTGTGATTCATCGAATCAACAATCAGTTTAACTTCATCTTTACCGAACATTGAGCCCTCAATGTTATACATTTTCATAATTGCTTTAGCTGCATTATAACTCTCTGGGTGAACAGCGGTCATATCTAGAGCTTCGTCACCATCCGGGATTCTTAAGAACCCTGCTGCTTGTTCATAAGTTTTAGATCCCATGCGTGGAACTCCTAAAATATCTTGTCTTGTTCTAAAACGACCTTTTTGATCACGGAATTTAACGATGTTTTCAGCACTTGTTTTGTTTAAACCAGAAACGTACATCAAGAGTGCTTTCGATGCCGTGTTAATGTTAACACCAACCTGGTTGACAGCTTGTGTAACAACAAAGTTCAGTGAATCGTTTAATTTCTTCGGTGTTACATCATGCTGGTATTGTCCAACACCAATCGATTTCGGATCAATTTTGACCAATTCTGATAATGGATCTTGTAGTCTTCTTGCAATTGAGGCCGCACTTCTTTCTTCAACTGAGAAATCAGGGAATTCTTCTCTTGCTAGTTCACTGGCTGAATAAACCGAAGCTCCGGCTTCGTTTACGATCACATATTGTACTTTCAATTGCGTTTCTTTAATTAGATCGGTAATAAACTTCTCTGTTTCTCTTGATGCTGTACCATTACCAATCGCGATTAATTCAACTTTATGTTTATTGATTAAACGAATAACGGTTTTATATGAGTCTTCTATTTGCTGTTCGGTTGCTGTTGATCCAATTGTTTTTTCGTGTGGATAAATAACACCCTTTTCTAATACTTTTCCTTGTTCATTAATGACTGATAGTTTACACCCGGTTCTAAAGGCGGGGTCAACTCCTAAAATAACTTTACCCTTTAGTGGTGGTTGAAGTAACAATCTTTGTAGGTTAAAAGCGAAGATTTCAATTGCTTGTTCTTCAGCTGCTTCCGTTAATTCACTTCTTACTTCACGTTCAATACTTGGATAGATTAAGCGTTTTAAAGCATCTTGGATTGCAATTTCAATATAGGGTGTAGCGGTTGAGTTTTGAAGCTGAATAACTTTTCGTTCTAAGTATGAAATCATTCTTTCAAGATCAATTTCAACTTTAACTGTGATAACTTTTTCTTTTTCAGCACGGTTGATTGCTAAAATACGGTGTGGTCTAATTTTATTGACTGGTTCACGATAATCATAATACATTTCATAAACCTTCCGTTCATCAGCTGCATTTTTTTTAACCGTCGTTACGACATCGCCGAATTGAACCATCATAAACCGCAAGTCTTTTCTGTAATTTGCATCATCGCTGATCATTTCAGAAATAATATGTCCCGCACCTTCTAATGCATCTTCAGGTGTTAACACTTCTTCATTAACATATTTTTTCGCTTCTTCAATGCATTCAGTATTTGGAAAAGCAATTAACCATTTCGCTAGTGGTTCTAGTCCTTTGGCAACTGCTTCAGTTGCTTTTGTCTTTTTCTTTTCCTTGTATGGGCGATATAAATCTTCAACCTCAACTAATTTTTGTGCTCTTAAAATTTCCGCTTTAAGTTCATCAGTCAACATTCTTTTTTCATCAATCAAACGAATAACGTCTTCTTTGCGTTGAAAAAGGTTTTGCTGATACTCAAACGTTTTATATATTTCATTAATAACTTCTTCATCCAGACCGCCAGTGGCTTCTTTACGATAGCGGGCGATAAAGGGAATCGTATTGCCTTCTTCCAACATTTCTAAGACTGATTTGACTTGTTTTTCGGAAATTTTCAAGGTTTCTTTGATTTCTAAAATAATTTGTTCGTTCATTTTGCGCCTCCATAAGATAAAAGGGCTGAGCCCTTTTATTGAATTATCTTTTTAATTGCTTCAAGTAATTCGTTAACATTTGCTGAACCCGGTCTATCAACAATGACTTCAAAATCATCGACTTCTGATGAACTTGGTTCAATATTAAAAATTAATAATTGATTAGCGACATCTTGCAGTCCAAGATGGCTAATTGCTGGGTCTTCTAATAAGCCGAAGTTACGTGGATGGTCAAGTTGTAAGAATAATAAAGGTTTATTTTTATATTGCTCCTGATATTCCAATATTTGCTCTTTTACATCATTGTCCATATCGTTCACTGAATAAATAAAGACATAAATTGTTTTAGCGTTTTTGATTAGATTATAAATTGCTTTTGCTTCATAATCATCTGTTGCAGGAAATTCATCAGCATCATTGAAAAATTCAAGATCTCCATATGGATAGCCACCGGTTAATTCATCGGGTCTTGTTAAAATGCCTAACTCTTCACCATAAATGTATAAAAATGAAGTATAGGGGTTTTTATTTTCGTTGTTTCTGTTTCCTAATAATTGAATAGCGAAGAAGATAACAACACCTAGAACTAATAAGACCATTACACTGATGCCGACTTTTAAAAATAAAATCTCTTTTGGTGATGGTTCCTTGCTGTTTGGGGGCATTACTCCTGAGATTGGTTTAACCGCTTGTTTTTCTGCTAGTCTACGCTTTGTTGTTCTGTTCGTTTTTGCTCTTGCCATAACGTCACATCCTATCATAAAGATTATACATAATCTAACCGTAAATTACAACACTTTAGATAAATATGTTATAGTTTGGGTTCGACAATTATTAGCATTGCTACTGCGTAATTATCTGTGTGCGAAATTGAAAGTAAAATTGTGTTTTGGGAATCAACTAGTTTCGTTTTTATGTATGGTTTACCAAATTCATCGTTTAAGACGGTAATATCACGGTAATTGGTCTTTAAGTCTCCATGCGAAATTGCTTTAAAGAGTGCTTCTTTGGCCGCGAAGCGACCACCAAAATAAGCTAGTTTAGCTTTGTCATTAGTGATATTATTGTAGATTTCTTTTTCTTGTTCCGATAGTACGCGATCGATTAGTCTATGACTATCAATTCGTTTTAGTTCAACAAGATCAGTTCCAATTTTCATCTTAGGATTCTCCTCTTATTAATTTGGCTAGCTGTTTTATTTTGTTAAACCGATGGTTTAAACCGGAGCGACTAATTTTTTCGTTGTATGTCTCTTCAAAAATTTCAACTAATTCTCTTAAACTTGCTTCAGGGTTTTCCTTCCTTAATTCAATCGCTTCTTTGGTTTTATCATCAATGGTTATTCTGTGGTCTTCGATTAAGGCAATGTCTTTTAGCTGTTCATCAGCTGCCATCATAATTTTCTTTTCATTTGCGATTTCACAATTGATAACACGGTTAATCGAGTTATTAAAATCTCTTTTAATTCTTAAATCTTCAAATGCGAAAACAGCATTTTGAGCACCGATTAATTGAATAAAATCACTAATATTGTTTGCGTCCTTCAAATAAACTAGAAAATGTTTTCTTCTTTTGGTGACTTTGGCGTTTAAATCAAAATCATTCATTAATGCTTGAAGAAAGACAATTTGCTCTGGGTTAAAAGTTGAAAGTTCTAAATGATATTCAGCTGTCTTAGGATGGTTAACTGAGCCCACTGCTAAGAAAGCTGCGCGTAAATATGCTTTTTTAGCTTCTGCTGATCTTGTTAGTAGCTCTAATTGTGCGTTAGAATCTTCTAAAAAGCCGTGTTCACTAATAATGTCCTCAATCTTTGTATGAATTTGAATAATGATTGTATACCGTTGATTCAAAGCCGTTCTTTTTTGCTTGATCAGCGATGTTTCTGATTGATACAGTGTTCTAATCAATTGTAGGAAACGTCTTGCGACGGCTGGGTTGTTGGTTTTGAAATTAATTGATTTGCCATCACTTTTGATCTGCAGTTCCGAGTTTAAATGCAAAAAAGCCGCAAATTCAGCTAGTTGTTCGTTTAACTCAACTGGAATTGTAATCAATTCTTTTTTTACAGTTTTTGCAAAAGACATTTTATTTCCACGTTTCTAAATATTTTAGAATATTTTGTGCAGCAACTGCACCATCTGATGTAGCCGTTACCACCTGTCTAATCTGTTTAACAATTACGTCTCCAGCTGCAAATACACCTGGGACCTTTGTTTCCATTTTTTCGTTTACTTCAAGATAACCAAACTGATTGGTAATATTCAAATCTTTAACCATTTCGGTTGTTGGAATTAATCCGATGTATTCAAACACACCATCAGTTTCAATCAGCTCTTCTTTACCTTGATTATTTTCAATCAAGACACCCTTTAATTTTCCGTCCTCTTCAACAAACTCAAGCACTTTAGCGCTAAAGCGATAATCAACATTTTCTGCTTTTCTTAAGATATCTTGTGCTTTTTTATCAGCCGTTAAGTTGGGTAGGTTTTGAATAACTGTTACGTGTGTTGCTAAAGTGGCTAAATAGATTGCTTCTTCAACAGCACTATTACCCCCGCCGATAACAACAACCCTTTGATCTTTATAGATTGGCCCATCACAAATAGCACACCAACTAATTCCATTTGATGCAAAACGATCTTCATTTAAAACACCTAGTCTACGCGGAACTGTTCCGGTGGCGACAAGAACCGTTTTAGTTTCATATGTCTGTATTGGAGTAATTACTTTCTTGATCGAACCTTCATCAACAATGTTGGTTACTTCATCAAAAATCAACGGAATTTCAAGTGATTCTGTATGTTCTAGCATTGCTGTGGCAAGCGCATAACCAGGCCCTTTTTTAAAGCCGGGATAGTTCTCAATTTCAGCTGTGTTAACTATTTGTCCTCCTGGAACATACTTCTCAAACATGGCGACATTTAAGTTTGCTCTTTTTGCATAAATGCTGGCTGTCATTCCCGCTGGACCAGCACCGATAATTAAGACATCATAAATCATTATCTTATCCTCTTTCTACATTTCTGTTAAATCAAATAAATCGCTAATCACTAAATCTGGATTGGTTTTAATGCCTTCAATTAAGCGTAAACTATAAGCGACTAAAATTGCTTTTATGTCTGCATTCTTGGCTGATAATAAATCATGCTCATGATCACCAACATAATATGTCCTTTCTTTTTCCGCATTAAAATAATCGACTGCTTTTAACAATCCTTCCGGACTTGGTTTATGCTCTATTACATCCTCATAGCCGATTACTAGGTCAACATAAGGTAACAAACCCGTTTTATCTAAATGGCTGGTTGCTACTGCTTTCATCTTGGATGTAACAATGCCAACATTGTGTCCCTGTTCTTTTAAAGTTTTTAAGGTTTTGACCGCATTATCAAATGCATTTAGCTGCGAATTTATTTTTTCTTCTGATTTTTTTCGGTAATAACTGACCATCTGATCAACTAATTCTTCATCATCAGTATAATTTCTAAATGTTTTAAACAATGTTTGACCTAAGAATGTTGTCAATGTTTCATAATCAAATTTTAAGTCTTTAAAAAAGTGCTCAAAGGTCTCAACAAACGTTGATATAATCAAAGGAGGCGTATCAATTAAGGTTCCGTCTAAATCAAATAGAAACGTTTTACGCATTATCTTCTTCCTTCTTAGGTGTTAATAAATAATCAACATAAAATTTTTGATCTGGATTAAATTTTCTCTTGATGAAAATTAAAGCGAGACCTGCCGGAATCAATAGTGCCAATGATAGAACAACATTAACGGGGATTCCTAAAAACATCAATGGATCTCCCGGTGCTCCTTGCATTCTAAGTGGTTCAATGATTGCACCTCTACCGAGTCCGTACCAGATTAAATATAATCCTGCAGTATCTCCCGGTTTAAACCAACGCTTTCTTCTAGATATTAACAAGAACACAAGTCCAATAAAATTCCACAACATTTCATATAGGAAAGTCGGATGTCTTAGAACACCACTAAAGACCATTTGCTTTTTAATAAAGTTTGGTAAAACTGCTTCAATGAACCCGCTTTGAATTGGCGGTCCATATAACTCATGGTTCATGAAGTTGCCCCATCTGCCTGAAATTTGACCAATCAATAACCCAATTACCAAAATATCAGCTAATAACCAAAAGCTTATTTTTTTCTTTTTGGAAAAGAAATAAACAAATGTTAAAGCAACGATAATCGCTCCATGAATCGCTAATCCTTGTATCTGAAGGCGACCATCTTGATAGCCAAGAATCGCTAGGAAGGTTGTCCATGCGTTACCGGTTAAAAAATCACTAAGGTTAAAAATCACATAATATATTCTTGTTCCTAAAATGGATAATGGAACTGCATACAACAAACCATCAAACAAGATTTCGGTATCCCAGCCCAGTTTTTTGAATTCAAAATAGGCAAGTACCGCAGCTAGAATAATGCCGTTTAAGATAAAGACCGCATACCATTGGATTTCAAAGCCGCCAATTGAAATAGCAGTTGAGTTATAGGGAATAACGCCCGGTTTTTGCGTTAAGACTGCAAGCATCACCAAAACAACTAACGTAGTTAGGAGTCCTCCATATAAATAAATGCCGTTTTTGTTTTTCTTTATCCAGTTAATCATTATCTTTATCCTTCCTTCTTCCTGCTTGTCTTGAAACTTCATCAACTAAGTTTTTAGCTGCATCATGTCCTAAATGTTT
>JBAYPP010000055.1:0-7274 GCA_041677585.1 Acholeplasmataceae bacterium | reverse complement strand
ATCAAACACTATCCATTATGGTCGGTGGTGATGAAGAAGTCTTTCAACAAGTTTTACCAATTTTCCAAGTATTGGGGAAAACGATTACTTATATGGGTAAAGCAGGTTCAGGTCAACATGCAAAATTGGCTAATCAAATAGCGATTGCAGGAACTATTTTAGGTGTTGCTGAAGCGATTAGTTATGCTAAAGCGCAAGGCCTAAATTTAGCGTCAATGCTTGATGTAATCGATGGTGGCTCCGCTTCTTCTTGGCAAGCTAAAGTCAATGGAAGAAAAATGCTTATAAAGGATTATAAACCCGGCTTTTTTATAAAGCATTTTATGAAAGATTTAAAACTAGCTGCCGAAGAGCAGCATGTCAATCATCCAATCTTAGAAAAAACGATTTCAATCTATCAAAAATTGATTGATCAAGGTTTAGAGGATCAAGGAACACAAGCCATCATCGAATATTATTTCAACCAATAAAAAAACAGGTCAGACCTGTTTTTATTTTGCTTAAACTATTGTCTTAATCCCTTAAAGGCTTTTACCCAAGGAAGAAGATCATCTAATAAGACGTTTAAAGCTCCTGCTTGGTGTGGTAGTGGTTTAAATACTGAATAGTTTTCAAAATCAACTGCCAGCAAGAAATTGACTGTCTTTCTTGAAGTTGCTAAATGCATTTCTGCAGCAATCAGACGATGTGCTTCAATCGCTCTTGCCCCACCTACTCCACCATAGCCAACATAAGCTGCTGCTTTATGATGAAATTCTTTTTGCAAAAAATCTGTTGCGTTTTTGAAAACACCAGTCAATGAATGATTGTACTCAGCCATGACAAAGATATATCCGTCCATTTCATTGATTTTTTCACTCCATTTATTAATAGCTGCAGTTTGCTCATCAGTCGGTGTTTGACCCATAAATGGAAGTTGATAGTCTTTTAAATCAATTAACTCATATCTTACATCTTTGTCACCTTTTTTAATAGCATTGTCCAATACCCATTGGGCAACACCCAGTCCAGCGCGTCCTTTACGGATGCTTGTTGTTACAATTCCGATTTTAAGCATGCAATACCTCCTCAAATCTATACCTTAATTATCTTACATAATGGTATTTTTTGCAAATTATTTGCATTTTCAAGACTCATCTTCTTCTTTGCTGTAGTAGTTGCTGCGAAGGATTCGATTTGATATTAGATAATACTCATTTGCTAGTAGAGCGGTTAAGTAATCTTCTCCAAATTGCTGCGTATCCAGTCGAATGAAAGCAACTCCGTCATAGACAGTATAATCTTTAAAGAAAACTAGTGGTTTTTCAGTTCTGCCAAATACATCTTGACCCATATATTCATTGTAATTACCATCTAAACCAAACATATTGATAATCATTGGTAAGATATCAAACGAACTTGAAACTAAGTCAATCTTTTGCGGGACAAGATCTTTAGACCAAATATATAACGCACCTCTTTGCTTTAAATACTCGTCCGTTATGCCCGTAAAATCTTCATAATCTTTTTGCTCTAATGTATATGGGAAATGATCACCTGTAAAAATGATGACCGTATCATCTAACAAGCCCTTGTTGTCTAAGTCCTCCATCATTAGGCCAATCATAATATCCAATTCTCTTTGTGTGGCTAAATAATATTGAACTGTTGATGGTGCATCAGGATAAATTGTTTTAATATATTCAATGTGTGCCGTTCCGGCTAAACTGAAGTCCGTGTAGGGAGAATGTCCCGAAAGTGACAGAATAAAGGTATAAAAAGGAGCGTCTTCTTTTTTAATATAACTTTTTGTCTTCTCATAAAAGATTGAGTCATAACGAATTTCATTTTTTGATAACCCTAATTCATTTTGTCCATAAAAATGATCATAACCTAGCTGATTGTATAAAAATCTACGATTGTAAAAATCACTATGATTGTTATGAAATGCCTGTGTTAAGTAACCTTGATTCTTGAATAGTTGGGCCAATGAATTTCGATACGTGTTTTGATTATAGATATAACACGTTGGTCCATCTTCAATCGAAGGAATAAGTCCGGTATTATAGATAATTTCAGAGTCACAAGTTGTTCTTGGGTATACCGGTGCAAAATGATTAGTAAAATCTATGCCTTCATTTTTTAAACGCAATAGATTGGGTGTAATGTCAGGATCAAGCGCTAATTCATCAAAGCTTTCGCCAACGACGAATACTAGGTTTTTATTGGCAAAAATATTTGTATACTCGTTAATGTTGTGAACTTTATTTTTTGTCTCAAAATATTGATCCAATAATTCAATATCTCTTTTTGTTGAGTAGGTCGGAATCAATGAATCGACAAAATCACGAATGATCAAGTTAGATAAACCAAACTTTGAGACAAAATTACGCTTTGAGTAAACCGAATAATAAAGATAGTGATCACTAGTATGTCTTCTGATTGTATTTATCGGGTAGTTCATATTAAACTGAATTATTGCCAAGAGAATCAATGAGAAATAACCCATTTTTTTAGTAAAACCTAACTTAGCTTTTTCTTTTGGTAATAATTTAAAGTAATAGACAAGACCTATAGTTAAAACAATAATCAACAAGAGATGGAAGGGGTTAAACTTATATGTATCCTGACCCGATTCCAATCCTTCTTGAATTGTTACAAACTCTTTAAAACTAAAAAGATCGTTGAAGATTCGATAATAAAAGTCTTGTGCAAATGTATATAAAATCATTGTTGTAAAAACTACTAAATCATAAACAACGCCTAATTTTCTCGGTAATAGTGAACTAATTATTACATGAACAGTTACAATAAGCAAAATACTAAAAAAGTATACTGACGTAAACGCTAACTTGTTTTTAACTAAAAATGCTATTTCCACTGAAAAAACTAAACCGATCAGCAATAGTTTATGTTTGTTGTTTTTTATCCATTCAAACAGCTCAGATTCATAAATCTTAACTATACCAAAAATTAATCCCATTGATCCAATCGCAATCAATAAGGTCACTAAAAAATCCCAATAGTATAGTCTACTGTCATGGATTAAAAATGTTGTACGAACGATTAACAACATTGATAAAATTGCAAATAAAAATATTAAGATAATCGTCTTTTTTTGATTCATGTAGCATCCTCTTTATAAAGTAAATTATACCATAAGAAAAAATAAACAATTATATTTTGGTATTCTTTGAAATATAATTGCGTTTTATGTGATTTTATTGTAAAATTGTTGTGGTCTATATTAGGAGGATTAAGTTATATGGTTCATTCAATCATCCAAGCGCTAGCTGGGATCGCATTACTTATTTATGGAATCGAGAAAATGAGCTCTTCATTAAAGGTCATGGCCGGTAGTCGATTTAAATCGATTATTGAAAAAACAACTAATACACCATTAAAGGGGATTTTAATTGGTACTCTAGTTACAGCTATTATTCAATCATCAACTGGCGTTACCGTTTTAACGGTTGGGTTAGTTAGAGCTGGGTTAATGACACTCCCACAAAGTATTGGTATTATTATGGGAGCAAACATCGGAACTACATTTACCGTTTATTTTATGGCTTTACCAATTGTTGAATATGGATTAGCATTTGTCTTTATTGGCGTAATTCTTTCCTTTTTCAAGAAAAAAAAAGTCAAGCATATTGGCGGTATAATACTGGGATTAGGACTATTATTTTATGGTCTAGAATTAATGGATGCTCTAAAGGAAATTGCTAAATTACCAATTGCTGAACAAATGTTTACTACTTTTAGTAGTAATTGGTTTGCTGGTACACTGTTTGGTACTGTCTTTACAGCAATTATTCAATCTTCGACTGCAGCAATGGGAATTTTGGTAAAATTATACGAAATGCATGGTACAGTCGTTAATGGACAAACACTACAAACAATCTCCCTAAAAGGAGCATTGCCAATCATTTTAGGTCTTAACATCGGTACTACTTTAAGCTCATTTGTGGCCTCAATTGGTGGAAATACAGAAAGTAAAAGAACGGCAATGGCTCATATTTTGTTTAATATTATTGGAAGCTTGTTCTTCTTGATATTGCTATCACCATATTACATTCTGATGCAATGGCTACAGGACTCATACTTTGGCTCTAATAGAGCATTAACGCTTGCCGTAGCACATACGATTCAAAACATTGTAACAACACTCGTCTTATACTTCTTTATCAATCAATTTATTAAATTAGTAAAAATCATTGTTCCTGATAAAAAAGGCGAGAAAGAAAGAGCGGAATACATCTATGATGAAGTCATTATCAATGAGTCACCTGTCCTGGCACTAGATTTGGTTCGAAAAGGTATTATTCAAATGAGTGATATCGTCAAAGAGTATTTTGATTTGGTTAAAAGCTATAGTTTCAAAGACAATGTTAAAGCTGTTGAAGAATCAGAAACGCTTGAGTTAATGATTGATAATTTTGATGAGAAACTGCATGACTACTTAATTAAGATCGCCAGAAAAGGATTGGAGTTAAAAGATTCAAACCGTTTATCAAGAAACTTAGATATTATCAAAGACTTAGAGCGAATTGGTGATCATTTAAACAATATTGTTCTTCTATTTGAAAATCGCTATGAACTAAATCAGGCTTTATCCGAAGAAGGGTTTGAAGACTTAACTAATCTTTATAATAAATTAACGGAAATGATGGAAAAAACCTTTGAAAGTTATTATAACAACAATGCAATTCTAGCTAAAGATGTCCTAAAAATTGAAGAGGAAATTGACAGCCTTGAAGAATTGTATCGCTATAAATATATTGAGCGATTGAAAGATGGATCAATTTCATTTACTAGCAATGTTAACTATGTTGATATCTTATCAAACTTAGAAAGAATTGGGGATCATCTCCATAATATCGCTGGTGTAATCATTGAGCCAATGCATATTCCGAAAAATGTCATTATCGCGAAAAATCCTGTAAAATAAAAAGACAGAGAAAAATTCCCTGTCATCATAAATACGATTTGGACTGCTTATGCGGTCCTTTTTTTATACTGCTTTCTTAACTGCTTCGGCAACATTAGTACTTATAGTATGATCAAACACGGAAGGCATTATTTTGGTTGTCGATAAGTCTTTAGCATTAACACAATCAGCAATTGCATATGCTGCAGCAAGTTTCATAGCTTCGGTTATTTTCGTAGCACGAACATCTAGTGCTCCTCTAAACAAACCAGGAAAAGCCAGGACATTATTAATTTGATTGGGATGATCTGATCGGCCAGTACCGACAATGTATGCTCCAGCATCAAGTGCATCTTGATAAGTAATTTCTGGATCAGGATTTGCAAGAGCAAAGATAATCGGCTTATCATTCATCTTTTTAATCATCGCTTTTGTGACAAGATCCTTCACAGAAACACCGATAAACATATCCGCTTGATCAAAAGCTTCTTCAAAGGTTGCAGTTACATTATTCGGATTAGTTATCATAGCAATTTCTTTTTGTAATTTGTCATACTCATTTAGTTTATTTCGCATTAGTAGGCCTTTTTTATTATATGCCAAAATATTTTTTATACCAAATTGATACAACATTTTGATAACTGCACTCCCAGCTGCACCGGTTCCACTAACGATAACCTTTAAACTTTCTTTTGGTTTTTCAACTAATTTTAAGGCATTAATCACTGCTGCAGTAACAACAATTGCTGTTCCGTGCTGATCATCATGAAAAACAGGTATATCCAATCTCTCAACCAATGCTCTTTCAATTTCCACACATCTTGGAGCAGATATATCTTCTAAATTTATTCCCCCAAAACTAGGGGCTATCATCGCGATTGTTTCAATTATTTTTTCAGTGTCTTTTGTATCTAAGGCAATTGAGACTGCATCGATATCAGCAAAGCGTTTAAATAAAGCTGCTTTACCTTCCATAACAGGTAAACTAGCAGCAGGCCCAATATCTCCTAAACCTAAAACAGCACTTCCATCGGTAATGACTGCAACCAAATTTCCTTTGCTCGTATACTGATAAACATTGGTTTCATCTTTTTGAATTTCAAGACATGGAGCAGCAACCCCCGGTGTATAGGCTAAGCTTAAATCATTTTTATTCTCTAATGGCATTTTTAAAGTCGTCGTCAGTTTGCCTTTCCATTCACGATGTTTTTTAATGGCCTGATCATAAATATTCATCTTCATCCTCATTTCGTTTATTTAATTATTCATCTTTTATCTTTATTATACCATTTTCTGCTAAGTAATGTTCTTTTTCGTCTTAATCAAAGATCCCCGTGCTAAGCAACAAACTCCCGCTTAAGAACAGGTGCTAATCTGCTCTGACTAAAGTGAATTTCAAAACTATGGCTATCTATAAACACAGGAAAAAGGATCCTAAAACGATAAAAAACAAAGTTCACAAATAACGGAACTTTATTTGGATTAGCTGATATTAATATCATTACACCAAGCCAATCACAGAGAGACTAGCACTCTCATAGGTGCTTTCATCTTACATCGTTTTACTTAAAGATGCTCTTTATGAACCCGTTATTATTCGCTCTTTGTTGCGACATTCAATATGCTTACGCACTTCATCTTCTAAATGTTCTAGAGTTTCAAACTGCTTATGGTGATACCTTTAAATCTTTAGTCTTCCAAAGAAGTTTGCTGTTGGACCTTTGTCGTAATAGTTCCCTTTTTTGTCATTTATTTGCTTTCATGAAATAAAAACCCAAGCTTATCTTTATCATACTGTTTTAGTACTAAAAGTTCAACTTTTGGGGGTAAGATCAAAAACGATGGTGGGACTAAAGGGATTTGAACCCATGACCCCCTGCACGTCAAGCAGATGCTCTCCCACTGAGCTATAGTCCCATCCTCTTACTTAACTATTTTACGCCATGGACTGATAAATCCGCCTTTTAAGACTGATACATCATTAGCTACAATCATTGCTGTTTCATCATGAGCTTCGATTAATCTAATCAAATCTTCCTTACCTTTACGGTTAGCAAAAATCATTAGAATCGTACGCGCATCATCTTTTCCATGACCACTAATTGTTGTTACACCAAAACCTGCTTCTCTAACAATCTTCTCGGTTGTGGCTGTTTTTTCTTTACTAACAATTACGTGCAATAATATTTTACCAAAAGCAATTCGATTTTCCAAGAGGGAACCTACATAAACACCTGCAGAAAAGCCAATACTATACATTAATCCACGAATTGGCGCTTCCATTAATCCATTTATGACCGAAGATGCTACAAAAACCCACAATAGAATTTCAAAAAAGGATAATATTGTCCCTTGTCTACGATAT
>JBAYPP010000054.1:0-7458 GCA_041677585.1 Acholeplasmataceae bacterium | reverse complement strand
GGGTTATTAATAGTTCGTTAAAATTTTAAGAAAAATTAAGAAAAAATATTGTTTTATGTGTGAATTTTATACATTTTTACAATTTAAATACTATTTATATATGAAACGAAAGATAAATACATTAAAAAATCTTTAGAAAATATGCAAAATAAAGTTGTAGAAGTAACAAAAACACATTATACTCTTGAAAATAGAGATGTGTTTGAACATACATTTGATATTGATGAAAACATTAATGTTGGTGAATTTCAAAAAATGTTGGACAATGCAAAATCAGTAGTTCTTGAAACTATTAATAAAATTGAAAATGGTGAACTTGATTGATGTGGAAATTACTTAACATAAAAGAAACAGCGTCTTATTTGAATGTGTCACAAGATACATTACGTAAATGGGATAAAAGTGGTAAATTAATCCCATCTAAGACACCTGGCGGTCATAGACGATATGATACAGATTTGCTTGATGTATTTATCGGTAAAGAAACAAAACCAAATGAAACGAATAGTGTCATATCATGTGCTACCTATGCAAGAGTGAGTTCACATGAACAAAAAATAAAAGGTGATTTAGATAGACAATCATTACGTTTAAGTGAATATTGTGCAAAACATAATTTACCAATCACACATATCATTAAAGATGTTGGAAGTGGATTGAATGATAATAGAAATGGTTTCATTCGTTTAACAGACCTTATTATTCAAGGTAAAGTGAATACACTTGTTGTTGAACATAAGGATAGATTAACAAGATTTCAATTTAAATTCATTAAAAAAATGTTTGAGAGTTATGGATGTGAGGTAATTATTATAAATGGTATTGATGTTTCAGATACCGAAGAGTTGGCAACTGATATGATGAGTTTATTAGCATCCTTCTCAGGAAGATTCTATGGGAAGCGTAGTGCTGAAAGAAGAAAGAAAAATAATAATGTTAAGAGCAATTAAAATAAGATTATATCCAAATAAACAACAAGAACAAGCATTTAATAAATTGCTTGGTTGTTATCGCTTTGTTTATAATCAAATGCTTGCTCTTAAACAAAAAGAATATAGTGAAAATAAAAAATCATTATCTTTAACTGATTTATCAAAGTATTTTCATGGAACATTACTTAAAGATGAAGAATATGGTTGGTTAAAGGTACAGAATACTAAAGTTATGAAACAATCAATTCGTCAGATGCTTACTGCGTATGACAGATTCTTCAAACAACACAATGGTTTTCCAAAATTCAAATCTAAGAAAGATAAACAATCAGCATTGTTTCCGATTGAAACGATTTCCAAGAAAAATACATTTGATAAAAGAGAGATAACATTAACACAAACATTTAAAAATATTAAATTCAGATGTTCTGAATTATATTTCAGCAGACTACAAAGATATAAAGACAAAATAAGAAGTGCTACCTTATCGAAAACCAAGAGTGGTAATTTCTTCTTGTCCATCCTTATTGATTTATCTGAAACTGAAATAGTAAAATTTGAACAAACAAATGAAAATATAGGTATTGATTTAGGTGTTAAGGATTTTGTAATTACATCTGATGGTTTAGTATATGAAAACAAACATTTCTTCAAGACACAAGAAAAGAAGATAAAGAAATTACAAAGGCAATTATCTAAAAAGGTTAAAGGTTCAAATAATCGAAATAAAACAAGGATTAGACTTGCAAAGGTGTTTGAACATTTAACCAATCAAAAAGAACAATACATTCATTATGTGGTGAATGATTTGTTACAATATTATGATATAATCTTCATGGAAGATTTGAATGTGAGTGGGATGTTAAAGAATCATAAACTTGCAAAAGCAATACAAGAAGTAGGTTTTTATCGTTTCAAGGCAGTTCTTTCAGATAAAGCGTTTAATAATGAAAAGAAAGTTATATTCATTGATAGATTCTATCCAAGTAGTAAAACTTGTCACAATTGCGGATATATAAACAAAGAACTTAAATTAAATGATAGAGAGTGGATTTGTCCTCAATGTGGAACACAACATGATAGAGATGTCAATGCAGCGATAAACATTCTTGAAGAAGGAGAAAGAATACTCAAGTCAAGTGCTTGACAAAACAAAGATATTAGTAGGTAGCCGTACTACCGAATTTACGCTTGTGGACTACCCAACTATGGATGACAGACTCAGTAATGAGGGACTAAAAAGTAGTGGTAGGGCGAAGCAAGAAATAAAAATCATAGTTTTCTTAGATTTTTATATACGGTAGTAAAGGTAAAAATGGAGACAAACCACTAAAATATGTACCACTATGTGAAATGCCTGATGAATGGCTTAAAAACTGCATTATATATAACTATGGATTAGGTGAAGATATATTTTGTTTAACAAATTCATATTATATGGAAGAATTAATATATAGGAGAGATAAAAATATTGAAATCAAAAATTAACTATGGTAGTATTAGATAAAAATAAATATAAATCTATTAATAACAGAGAAGATGTTGTTAAATTAAGAAATTATATAGTAAATAAATTTAAAGATTTAGTTTTCATAGAAGAAAGTCATCAATATTTTTTAAATGGTGTTGAACTAACCTCTGTTAGTAATGTTTGTCATAGATTTCAAGAAAAATTCGATAAAGACAAACAAGCATTAAATTGTTTTAATAAATATTTTAATGATACTAATAGCAAGTATTATAATATGACGGTTGAAGATATTCTTAAATCGTGGGATGATATAGCAAAAGCTGCTTGTGATAAAGGACATATAAATCACTCATTTGGTGAAGATGTGTTTTATTTGCTAACAGAGCAGTATGATAAAATACAACGAGAGTTAGTAGATGGTAATTTAATACCGAATGATAAAGAAGAAGAAAATATCATTGTTTTTTTTAATGAATTACCAAATAATGTAATTCCTATATTATGTGAAACCAAAGTTTTTAATGAAGGAAAAAGATATAGTGGTACTTTTGATTTATTAATGGCTTATGATGACGGAATAAACAAATTATCTCAAAATTTAATCATATATGATTATAAAACTAATGTTGATTTATTTAAAAATTTCAATAATAAAAAATTATTACATCCTTTTGAAGACTTATTAGATATGTCTTATTCTCTATATTCAATTCAATTATCCTTATACCAATTACCATTGGAACAAATCAAATGTAATGTTATTGGTAGAAGATTAGTACATATTAGAGGAGAAAATTATAAGGTGTATAAATTAAATAATCTAACTAAGATATTAGATAAAAATCTTTAATTTTCCTCATAAATTACTTGTTTATTATTAATAAATAAACTATATTTGTTTGATTGTTAAAAATCATAATATAATGTAATTTAATGTTTAATTTAAATGTGTAAAAGTGAAATCAATGAGAGTATTAGTTATTACTACAAAAGTTTAAAAAATTATAATCCACTTACAAAAGAAGATGAGACTGTTATAGGTAAAGGTGTTAGTGAAGGTGATTTACCAGAAACATTAGAAAATGATAGTGATGTTGTTGTTATTAATGATAAAACATATCCTGGTATCGCAAAAGAAGAACAAGAAAAATTCTTACAAAAAATACCGTCAGCAGATTTTGAAAGAAATTCTTTTGTTTACAACCCTAAAAAAAACACAGTAACACTAACAGGAAGTATTCCAAATTTAGCAAACCTTAAATTTCAATATACTACTGACGTTAGTACACCTGACGGTTGTTATATTTTTGTTAATGGAATGACATTGGAACAAACAACAATAAAAGTATTAACAACATTAAGAGGTTATTATGATATTTGGGTTAAAGAATGGTTAGATAAACTTTCATAACTCATTATAAATCATTTGTGTCGAATACTTATATTTGCATTTCAGTATTTTATTACTTATATTTGACGCAAACAATATTCGGAACTGAGAAACAAATAGTTAAATCATTGAAGTAAAATGAAGCCAATTATGAAAATTATCAGCGATAAAAAAACAAAAAACAGCGAATATAGGAAAATAAAAGTACCATTTTAGTTTTAAGCAATGGCAAGAGAATTATCGGATGCACAAATAGCTGTTTTAGAGAAAAACAAATTTGAGAAAGGAGTGAGCGGAAACCCGAAAGGGCGACCGAAGAACCGAGTAACGGAATTGCTTGACGAACTATTGCCGAAAAAGAGCGTTCGAGAGTTGCAAGAAGATTTGACGCAATCGGAAATAAATACGATTGAACGCAAGTCATTGCAATTTGAAATTAACGATTTGAAAGCGTTGGCAAAATCAGAACGAACACCAGCCTACTTAAAGGCGTTAGTTCTTGCGATTATGATTGATATGAAAAACGGGAGAACTATAACTGTTGATAAATTAAGAGATAGACAATACGGAGCGGTAAAACAACAAGCATCAGAGCCGACTACAACAAATCAAACGCTTATAATTGTAAGCAACGAGAATGCAAAAAATGAAGTGGAAAAATTTCTAAACAAAGAATAAAATGAAAGTAACCCGAACATACGAGAGAACACTTAAAGCATACAATGACGGATACCGTTTCATTGTGAACGCTGGCGGTAGTCGTTCGGGCAAAACTTATGCGGAGCTTCAAATCCTCAAACAGATTGCTGAGAAGAAAAAGCCACGAGTGATTACAACCGTGAGCCATTCACACCCACACCTCGTTACTGGTGCAATTCGTGATTACGACAGCATTTTATTATCGTGCGGAATTTCGCCCGATACATTGCGAACTAAAAACCCATACGTCTACACGCACGGAAATTCAATACACGAGTTTGTCGGATTTGATAAGCCGGGCAAAGCATTAGGAGCGGCAAGAGATATTTTATTTATAAACGAGGCAAACAAAATGAGCTTCGACATTTGCCACCAGTTGATACAGCGAACAAGAGAAACTATTTTCATTGATTACAACCCAGCGAATAAATTTTGGGTTGATGAGATTTTAGTCCGTGAAGATGCAATTCTGTTAAACTCCACATATTTAGATAATATTGAAAATCTAACAGAGGGGCAAATACAAGAATTTGAACACGCACAGAAAAAGGCAGAAGAAGAAAAAGCAAATGGCATTTACGGCTATTGGTCGAATTGGTGGAGCGTTTACGGTTTGGGGCAATACGGACAAATAGAAGGGGCAATCTATACAGATTGGGAAGTAGGCGAGTTTGACGATTTGTTACCGTATCGCTTCGGTTTAGACTTCGGCTTTAACACAGACCCCGATGCACTTGTAAAAATCGCAGTTGATGAGAAAAGAAAGATTTTGTATTTGCACGAATGCTTTTACAAGAAAGGGCAAACATTTGAAGTGTTGCGCCAAGCGATAGCAAACCACGTAAAGCGAAACGACAGAATACTCGCAGATAATGCAGAGGGGCGATTAATTGCCGATTTAAAAAAGCATTTCAACATTGTCCCAACGATTAAATGGCGAATAGTCGAACGCATTAAGAAAATGCAGTCTTATCACATTATCGTAACACCAAGCTCAACGAACTTACAAACAGAATTAACGGAATACGTTTGGAGCGATAAGAAAAGCGAGACACCCATTGATGCTTGCAATCACTTACTCGATGCGGCAGGTTATGCGCTAACGGGGCATTCAAATAAAGCTGGAATTAGAAAAGTATCATTTTAACATAATACCAAAATACAGAAAACAATGCTAAAAAAAATAATAGAAATCATAAACAAAGCAAACGAGAGCTATGTAGTACATTACGAGGAAAGCAGTCTAATGAACGTGCGAGCTGATGACCTCTTACGCTCACAGCCATTTGTTCATATTGAAGAATTTAAATCGGGAAAAGTCTCAACTTCTCGATATGGACTACAAACACGTACAATGAAAATGGAAATATACTTCGGTCGCTTTTGCGAGTTTGAAAATAACGCAATAACACGTGAAGAAATTCGAGAGCAAATAATTGAAGAAGTTGTATATCCATTTATGACTGCATACAATAAAAGTGGTTACTTCCAACGATTAGACGAGTGGGAAATACTTTATCCTTTAACTCGATTTGATGGAAACGAAGTAGCCGTAATGCTTACTTTCAAATGTGTAATTCCCGAATGTTAAAAATATACTGAAATGAGAAGATTAAGATTTTTGAAACAACACATAAAAAATCCGATTGATTTTGACAAAGGCAAATTTACGTTCGGGCATAGAATTGAATTGGGAACGATAATGCAAGACGACAACACCTCCGAAGTTGAGAAGTTTGAGCTTATTATTCGATGCTTGCACGGATTTGCTCCCAAACCGAAGCAGTACGGAGATTTAATTCCCTACTTCAATGACATTTGCAACGGATTGAAGAAATGGGCAGAAATGGAGGCACAGCTATTGAATAACGAGCCGACCGATGAAGAGCTACAAGCAGGAGTAAAAGAATTTATGCGGAAAGTTGGAGAATTTGGCACAGTTAAATCTATTGCAAAAGCTTATTCAAAAGACCCTGACGAGGTTTTAAATTGGGAATACGCAAAAGTATTCGGCATTCTCTTTACCGATTTAGAGGAGTCGAAATTTCAAAGAAGATTGAACAAAGTAATTGAAAATAAATATAAATCAAAATCAAAATAAAATGAAAGTAACAAGAAGAAAAACAAACGACCCAGTGAAATTTATGTATTGCGAAACAACAAGCGGCAGACGATTTGCAACGCTTGCAAGGCTCATAGACGAGTTCTGTAACAATAGCGATGACGTTACCTTGTTAGGCGAATCGGATAAAGTAGTTCGCAAAATAGAACGCAAAAAAGGCGTTTACTTCGTGAGCATACGAGAGCGAGGAGCACACAAATAACCAACGAAATAACCACAACACCACATAACCAATCATTTTGAAAGAAGAAATTGAAACCATATTACAAGAAGAACTTGAAGCGCTAAAAGACGACATAATCAAACGACACGAGAACGCAAAACAAGTAGCAAGCGGCAAAACTCGTGATGCGTTTGAAATAGAAGTAGACAGACTTCACGGAATTCTTTTAGGTGCGCCTTATTCGGCAGTGCTTGAGCGTGGTCGCAAGCCTGGAAAAGTGCCTTATAAATTTTATGAAATTCTTAAAAAGTGGGCGGAAGTAAAAGGCATCACGTTTGAAACTGAAACCGATTTAAACCGTTGGGCATATTTTACTTCAAAAAAAATAGAACGAGAGGGGACGAAATTGTATCAGAGCGGGAACAATGAGGACATTTTCACAACGGCAGTAATTGAATTTGAAGAACGATTGAATAATAAAATAGGCGGCATATTTGCAGCAGAAATACAAAACAGTATATTTACAAAATAAACACAACAAAATTATGGCAACAATAAAAAAAGAGGCATACATATACTTTGCCGCCTACAATCCAAACATTGAAGAATACAGTCAAAAAGGTAGCGAAACAGCAATAAATGTTCGATTTAGGGACAGCGCAGCCTGGTCATATATTATTG
>JBAYPP010000053.1:0-7516 GCA_041677585.1 Acholeplasmataceae bacterium | reverse complement strand
TTTTTGGCTGCTTCTTCCACTTCCAAGCGACTGACGTTACCATTACCATAGGCAATGTTTTCATAAATTGTTCCATGAAAAACCCAAGTATCTTGTAATACCATTGAAAATGCTTTACGTAAGCTTCGTCTAGTTAGATTGTAGATATTATGCCTATCTAGATAAATAGCACCTTCATTAATATCATAGAAACGCATTAGTAAGTTAATGATTGTTGTCTTGCCGGCGCCGGTTGGTCCGACAATTGCAATCATTCTTCCCTTTTCTGCTTTAAACGAAACATCTTTCAAGACGATTTTATTTGGCAAATAGCCAAAACTTACGTTTTCAAATTCGATGTTACCTAAAACGTTGTGATCATCGATCGCATCTGGTCTGTCATCCGGCTCATTTGGTAAATCTAAGACCGTAAACACTCTTTCTGCTGCAGCTAAAGCACTTTGAATATCAGCCATGATGTTTGACATTTGGTTAATTGGTCCTGAGAAACGGCGCGAATAAAGTGTGAAGCTTGTAAGTTTATCTAACCCTAAACTGCCATGAAAGTATAAAATACCACCAAAAACGCCAACTAGTGCAACCGATAAATTACTAATAAAATTGACTGAAGGGCCGACTGTTGTTGCATAATAACCTGCTTGATATGAAGCGTCAGCCGTTTCTCTATTGATCACTGCGAAACGTTTTAGGACTGATTCTTCTTGAACATATGATTGAATCGTTCTATGTCCGGAAATCATTTCTTCTGCAAAACCGTTTAGTTCGCCTAGTTTTTGATTTCGAAGACGATATTTTCTTTTTACAATTATTGATAATACTCTTGTTAACAATACTGAAATTGGGATTGTTACAACAAAGACTAAGACTAGGATTGGTGACATAATTAACATCATTGCAAACGATATAACAACCGTAATCAAGCTTGTTAAAATACTGATTAAATCTGTTGCCAATGAAGTGTTAATCGTATCAATGTCATAGCTCATACGGCTAATGATATCACCGGTTTGGTTTGTATCAAAATAAGAGATTGGCAATTTATTTAATTTTTCAAACAAATCCTTTCGCATCTTATAGACAACGCTTTGGGAAATTCTAACCATCGCGATTGATAGGATATAGTTTAAAGCAGCACTTATTAAATAAAACATAATCATCAGTCCTGCTAATATAAAGACCTGTCTAAAATTAACCGTCCCTTCAATTGCAGCAATCGTTTTACCGGTTAAGTATGGTCCAATCAAGGATAGCAGGTTCGAGACAACCGTCAAGAAAATTGCAATAACAACTTTCGTACGATAGAAATATAAGTACTGCCATAAGCGTTTCAAGACATATTTGGTGTTTTTTGCGCGCTGTGATCCGTCGTTACGCCCACGACCAGCTTTTCCTGCGTACATCATAACTCTTCACCCAATTGGTGGTAGGCAATTTCTTGATACATTGGTGATTCTTTCATCAATGTATCGTGTGTACCACTCGCAACTATTTTACCTTCCTCAATTAAAATAATATTGTCTAAATCCTTAAGACTACTAACTCTTTGGGCAATAATAATCATTGTTGTCTCTTTTAATTCTTTCTTTAATGCTTGACGCATTCTTGAATCCGTTTGGTAATCAAGCGCACTTGAAGCGTCATCTAAAATGATTAAATCCGGTTTACCAGCAACTGCTCTTGCGATTAGGATTCTTTGTTTTTGTCCCCCTGATAGATTCATTCCTCTTTGTGACATTTGGTGCTCAAAACTATGCTCTTTATCATAAATGAAATCAGCCTGAGCAATTCTTGTTGCTGCTTCAATATCTGAATTCATAATGTGGTCACGATTAAATTGAATATTGCTGTAAATACTATCGGCGAAAACTAAATCATTTTGAAAAACAACACCGATTTTTCTTCTTAAATCAGCTTGATTTAAGGTTCTAATGTCTTGACCATATAATTTTATTGCGCCGCTATCTACATCATAGAAACGCATCAACAAGTTAATTATTGTCGTTTTTCCTGAACCGGTTGCGCCAATGATGCCTAGTGTCTCACCACGGTTGATTTTGAAACTTATATCTTCTAGATTGTTCTCTTTTTGCTCATATGAGAATGACACTTTGTCAAACTCAATATGTGGTTTTGAACTATCCGCAACTAATTTCTCATAACCATCTTTAATATCTTTTGGCATCTTTAAAATTTGATCAATTCGACTTGCTGAGGCTGATGCTCTTGATGATACAACAAAGATTCTTGTAATACTCATCATTGCGTTTAGGATGATTGTAAAGTAAGTAACAAAGGCCATGATCTGACCGATTTTTGTATATCCAAGACTAAATCTAAATGCTCCAACAATTAAAACAACAACTAAACCAACGTTCATGATTGCATGCATGAAAGGATTAATTCTAGCCATTACAGCATGTGCATCTAGTTCTGCCTTAACTGTGTCAACGTTTGCTCTATCAAAGCGTTCTTGCTCATGCTCTTCCATTGAAAGTGATCGTACAACTCTAGCACCGGTAACATATTCTCTTAAGGTTCTAATCAAGATGTCAACAAAACCTTGTGTCTTCATGTACTTTGGAATCCCTTTTCTAGAAACAAAATAGACAACAATTAAAATTAACGGCAGCATACTGATCATTACGAGTGTTAAAATCGGATCAAGAAACAATGACATCACTATTCCACCAAGTAATAACACAGGAGCTCTTACGCCAAGACGTTGGATCATTGCTGTTGCATTATAGAGATTATATGTATCTGTCGTCATTCTTGAAATCAACGAAGGTCTAGTAATTTTATCGACTTGATTTGCTGAAAGTGATTCAATTTTTGCAAATAGGTCATATCTTAATCCTTCGATTGCATCAGCAGCAATTTTTTCCGCCGTTCTATTCGCAAATACGTTTAGTACCCACCCGATTAAAGCAATTAAAATCATTAATCCACCTAACATGTATAATGTGATTAGACTGGTCGTCCCTTCACTTTTTAAAGCCGGTATTTCGGTATCAATGATATACGCAATCAAAAAGGGCAAAAAAAGATCCGCTAATGAAGCAATCGACTTTAACGTTAGTGATACCGATAAAGTTTTCCAATACGGTTTTATTAACCGGAAAATCATTTTCATGCTTTTATACCTCAGTGTAAATTACTAAGAAGATACGGTTTTCCAAAATAAAAAAAGAACCCCCTTGGAAAACAATATTTTTTCAAATGATCAATACTCTCTATAATTATATCATGATTTAGTTAATAAACTAAATCTAATTGAGTTTTTTTCCAATAATAAAATTTGTATTTTATTCTCATTATGCTATAATAACTTTGAATGTAATGCCCCCATAGTTTAATGGTAAAACGCAGCAATGGTAATGCTGAAATACAAGTTCGATTCTCGTTGGGGGCACCATTGAATCTTTGATTGAGGCAAAAATAGCCCTATGATGCGATAAAATGTAAGATTAAGCACCTAAAAAAGTGCTTTTTCTTTACTTAAAGTGAATTTCACAATGAAGTTCAAGATAACGACTTTCTCAAAACATACACATTATGTGAGTACGTACACTTCATAGAAAAGAAGCTGCGCCATTAGCATGGACTCAGTTAAAAACAATGGATAACAAACAAATATCTCAAATTCCTCTAGGGGCGAACTTTCCAAGAAAAATAAGCATAATGAACAATCTATTTCAATTACTTTGAAAAAACTGCAATATTGCACTAAAAATTAAGTAACACATCGACATTAGAAGACTTTCATAATAAGACAACTTTGAAAAAACTGCAATATTGCAGTTAGTATAAAGAGGTGCTTGTGGTGATCATAAAACGTGATGCTTATTTAAGCAAACCGATTTCTAGAAAAGAAAATACTTAAATCAAAGTGGTGACTGGTATGAGGAGATCAGGAAAATCTTTTCTGCTGTTTAATTTTCTTAAGGAGTTTTTATTACAACAAGGCGGTTTAGAAAACCATTTAATACTCATTGATTTAGACGGGATCAATTTGAAGCGTATCTCGATAAAGCGAAATTAAGAGTATATATTGAATCGAAAATTATTGACGATAGATACATTATCTTTTTATTGATAAAATTCAATTATGTGTGGGATTTGAAAGCCTCCTTGACGGATTAAACCGAAGACAAAATATTGACTCTATGCAACGAGATCAAATTCTAAGTTTTTATCAACAGACATCATTACTGAGTTTCGCGGTAGAGGTGATGAAGTCAGAGTTTATCCTCTTTCTTTTGCTGAGTATTATACGACTTTGAATGTTGATTTTTCAGAATCATGGAAGAATTATTATACATATGGAGGAGATTACCTTTTATTTAACTGTCCGTTTTACTGAAATAGTTTCAAAGATAGGTGACTTTTTATTTATTTTTTCGGTAGCAAATGATTTCGCCGGTAAACTGCTGCTGTAAATACTCTAAGTCAACTATTTTAATGGGATTAAATTTCATTTGACCATTTTTATTTAAGAAAACGTTGTTTCCAATTGTATAGGCTGCATGTATAATCTTTCCCTTTTGTTTTATGACTAAGATATCTTTTTTCAAAAAATCCATTTTATCAACCAGTTTATAACCTGATTCTGTCAGTTTATTTATAAATGTTTCTGGGTGAACCCATTGTTTAAAAATGAATAGGTCTTCTGTTATGGCATAAAGCGTTGTTGAAAAACAGTTAATGCCTTCTTCTATTGCAAATGTGTTTACAATCTCTAGAAGATGCCGATCGCTGATAAAAGTTGACTTGTAGCTTTCCCATTCATCAAAATCCTTTGCGATATTAATTACAATTTCTTCTTTTATCTGCTTTGGTAATGAATAAAAGAGTTCATTTGTTAAGACTAGTTTTTTAGTTAATATTGCATTTTGAAATTTGGGTTCTAATTTTAACCCATTAGGAGTTGGGACAATTAGACCACGGTTCAATGTAATTTGTTGTTTGAATAGTTCTTTTTGTTCTGCTTCAGGGAGTTTAAAAACCCAATCAGCTTCTGCAATAATAATATATGACAGTGCCTTTTTGTCAAACAACCAATACTGATAAGCATTATTCATTGCTATTTGGGTATATTCTGGGTGTTGCAAAAATTCTTCTTTTGGGATTACTAAATATCCATTTTGCTTAAACGCAGGATAGGGTCCGTACCAAAGAAAAAGATCTCCTTTTGGGATTAACGTTTCAATCCAGCTCTCAATGGTTGTTTTCGTTGGTTTAATTTCAATTTTCATTTTTATCAACCTAAATCGCTTTAATAAAGACTTGACAAGGATTCCACTCGTCCCATAAAATCGGAAATACTTCTAATTCTGAAAAACCCATTTGCTGGTAGAACCGATTAGTTTGATCATATTCTTCATATCTTCCCTGCTCGACTGTTTTGACTTGAAGATATTTAAAGCCTTTTTCTTTGGCATAAGTTTCAAAATAGTCAAACAATCTTTTCCCATAACCTTGGTTATGATAAGCCTTTAGGATTCCCATGCAATATATCTCTGCCGTTACATCACTTGTTTTCTTTAAGGCTGCAAAACCAATGCTTTCATTGTGTGAATAAACAGCAAAAAAAGGCATTTCTGCACTTTTATTGATATAGTCTTCAACATATTGCTCGATTCCAAACCATTCTGGTAAATCAGTTAATATTTTCGTAGATATTTGTCTTTTTTCTGCTTTATCATTAATTTCTTTAACCATAATAAACTAATAGTCTCCTTATGTTAAGGAATCTTTTTGGTTTCCTTGTTTGCATATTTTTCAAGAATTCGATCACGAATCTTGTCTGTTTTTTCTCTGTCAAGATCTCTTGCGTGATAATCGCAAACCACTTCAAGAAAATCTGCCTTTTTTAAATAATACTGTTTAAGTTTCTCTTCATCAATCAAGATATCAAATATAAGTGTAATTCGATCGAGGGATTCCTTATAGTGATATAAGTAATCTGAATGATCAGCAATATTCATGTAATGCTCTAGCCATCTAAACTCAAACTCCGATTTTAATAATTGCTCCTGAAACAATAAGTATAAATTATAAGCGCCAATACCTCTTCCTATTCGATAATAATATTGAAGCAATTGATAAGCTAAAACTCGATGTTCAAGAGAAACAAATAAACGTCCTGGTTTCATTTTTTTAAGCCTTTCGTACGCTTTTTGTGAGCTTGGAAAATCAAAAACATTAACATAATTGAAGTATTCGTGAACGATACTCAGATAAAATGAATTATATTCAATCTCATTATCAATAATGATTTGTTCCAATTTACCAAAAAACCAATCTACCTTTGTATCATCATAACTTGAAAACATCTGATATTGAATGATTGAATTCAAATAGAAAAACTCTTCTTCTTTAATCTTACGATAAGCAACAAAGTCGCCATAAATCTGCGCAGTTGATGCAAAAAACGATTTGATTGCAATAAATGAAAAGATTATTGTTAAAATTGATGCGTAAACAAAAAGTCCAATCAATAAATAGTTTTTTGAATACATTAAAGCCAAGAAAGTGCCTAATAGAATTGATGTACTTGACACTATTGTGAAAATTGGAGCTGCAAATAAAGATCTAGCAATCTTGTTTCTTACTGAGTTATATTCTTTCTCGCTTTCGATTGGACCAATATTTGGAACAACCATTCCACCGACAAAAAGTAACTGTTCGCGTCTAAACCTAACTTTAAAACGCTTTGTCACATGATCAATATATACAACAAAAAACCAAACATATAATGCTCTAATTTTTATCCCTTGCACAACAAAAGTAATCAAATGACCAAATTCATGGATAAAAATTAAAAACATAAAGACTAAAAATAGCCATAATGGTATTAGCCAAATCGGAACTGATGCAACACCTTTTACAAAAGTTGAAGCTATTGTTGTATGAAGACTCCAGGCGTGGAGAAATCCAAATAAGAATGCAATAATAATTATTATTATAAATCTAAATCTTTTCATTTTTTTTCACCTAAATTTAGTATATCATATCTTACATCAATGCTTGACAATACAATTTATTTTTGTTATTATAAATGAGCATAATGAAAGTGTGGGCGTCGTATAATGGTTATTACAAGGCCTTGCCAAGGCTTAAATGGCGGTTCGATCCCGCTCGCCCGCTCCATTTAATTTTTGCTAGTAAAATTTGAAAATCTCAATTGGGATTTTTTTTATTTATTCAAACAAAAAACTCCGTAAATTTTTACAGAGTTTTTTTGCTTTTAATCCTCTTTATTAATCAGCTTTCTTTCTTAATAAATCAATTAGACCTTTAACTCCTAATGTTAATAATAGAATTGCAAAGGCTGTAAACAGCCAGTATGAGAATGGCTGAGCAAGAATATCCCCATCAATTATTTCTAATAAGAAATGAAATGGAACAGCAACTACGCCAGCTATCAGTAATAGAACTGTAGCAATTTGACTACCAAACAATAATGCAACAAAAGCCGGTAAAATAATTATAATTGCTGATTGTAATCCCATTC
>JBAYPP010000052.1:0-7618 GCA_041677585.1 Acholeplasmataceae bacterium | reverse complement strand
CCAATGCTCTACGGCTATGGCGATGATGCTGAGCGGTTTGCCTGTTTCAGCTTTGCTGTTTTAGAGAGCTTAAGGATCATTGATTTTTATCCTGAACTTCTACATTTGAATGATTGGCAGACAGGCATCGTTCCGTATTTGCTTGATGAACACTATCGCCATTTAAATAACCGATATTTTACGATTCATACGTTGCTAACAATTCATAATCTGCAATATCAAGGGGTCTTTGATCCCTATGTAAGTCGCTTTTTCAATTATGAATTCGACTATACTACTGTCCATTTTGGCAGTATCAATTTTTTAAAAACCGGAATTGAAAAAGCAACCAAGATTAATACCGTTAGCCCAACATACCGCAATGAAATACTAACTCAAGAATACGGCTTTACACTTGATGGAGCTTTATCTAAGCGACAATCTGATTTAAGTGGGATTTTAAATGGAATCGATGAACACGTCTTTAACTCAAAAACCGATCCTACTTTATACCGTAATTATGGTCTCCAAGATGTAACGATCGGTAAAGCAGTCAACAAAGAGGCTGTTTTGCGTGATTTTGATTTACCAGTTGATCTAAAAAGACCGCTTGTTTCATATATTGGAAGGCTGGCTACGCAAAAGGGAATTGAGTTAATGATTCCAATCTTAGAGGAAGTTATTGAACACAGTAATGCTTACTTTATTCTAATGGGTACAGGTCAACCAGAATATGAAGAATTTTTTTATCACTTGAAACTAAAGTTTCCGATGCGAGTAGCTGTCTTCACTAGTTTTGATGAGAAAAAAGCTCATCAGTTATACGCTGCATCAGATTTGTTTATGATGCCAAGCAGATTTGAACCATGTGGTTTAGGCCAAATGATCGCGATGAAATATGGTGCATTGCCAATTGTTCGCGAAACTGGTGGTTTAATAGATACGGTAATTCCTTATAATAAATTTACTGGTGAAGGAACAGGCTTTACATTTAGCAATTATGACGCTTACGACTTAAAGGAAGGATTATTTGCAGCAATCAAACTTTTTGACGAAGATCAATCAGCTTGGAAAAAATTAGTAAAACAAGCCATGAAACAAGATTTCGGTTTAAAAAAGATGGCTTTGGAATATCATGAGCTTTACCAAACAATAGGAGGAAAAAAATAATGGAAGTTTTAGCATTGATTCTTGCAGGTGGAAAGGGAACAAGATTAGATATTTTATCTGAACGTCGCAGTAAACCAGCCATGCCTTTTGCTGGTAAGTTTCGGATCATCGACTTTTGTTTGTCAAATTGTACACAATCAGGTATTTATGATATCGCAATTCTAACTCAATATCTACCCTTATCTTTAAACGAACACATTGGTAGTGGTAAGCCTTGGGACTTGGATAGACGTGATTCGAGTGTTACACTTTTACAGCCACATGACTATTGGTACTTGGGTACCGCTGATGCTGTTTTAAAAAACTTACAGTTTGTTGAAAGAAGAAATCCCCGTTATGTCTTAATTTTATCAGGTGATCATATTTATAAAATGGATTATCGAAAAATGCTGGCTGTCCATAAAGAAAAAAAGGCTGGTTTAACGATTGCAGTTCAGAAAGTACCTCAAACCGAGACCTCGCGTTTCGGCATTATTTCAACTGATGAAGATGATGAGATTACCAACTTTGAAGAAAAACCAAAACAGACAAAATCAAACTTAGCCTCAATGGGAATTTATATTTTTAACTTCGATTTATTAAAAGAGGTTTTATTAAAAGTTAAAGCCGAAAATCTTGATTTTGGTCATCATATCATCCCTCACCTAATAAAGAACGAAACAAAAACTTCCTATGTTTATCGTTACGAAGATTATTGGCAGGATGTTGGAACATATGACTCTTATTTGGACACAAACCTCTCATTAACAAAAGATTATGTCGAACTGGATCTATATGATCCAAGTTGGAAAATCTTTACCAAAAGCGAAGACTTGCCCCCTGTTAAAATGGGTGGTGAAGCCGTTGTCCACAATAGTCTAATTTCCAATGGGTGCGTAATTGAGGGTACTGTAATCAACTCCGTTTTAAGTCCTGGTGTACGTGTTGGTAAAAATAGTGTGATCAAAAAAAGCGTTATTTTAAACCACGCCCTCATTGGTGACTATGTCAATATCGAGCGTTCAATCCTGGATAAACGAGTTGTCGTTGGTCGAAACACGGTTATCGGTTATGGTGATGATTATACGCCAAACCAAGATAAACCTGATTTGCTTCAATCAGGTATTACCGTTATTGAAAAAAATACGGTTATTCCTAGTGATCTAAAGATTGGCCGAAATTGTCGAATCTTTAGAACAGCCAATTTTAAAGCCAATATTATCAAAAGTGGTTCAACCCTAAAGTAAAAAGAGGCGACTCCTCTTTTTATTTGATGTTTATTGAACATGCTGATTAACTTTACTGCAACGCGTTTATTAAAGGTTTTGCTTTTTGTTTTTTTACATAAAATCATATGGTGATACAGCTTCCTCATCTTCTTGACTCAGTTTTAGGCTATCATTGATTCTTTTCGCCAAGCTAGTCTGTCTAGTTGGCACCAATTGATTTGATGCATAGACTAATAGTTTCATATCCCCCAAGATTATTAAGTATTGTTTACTTCTAGTCATCGCAGTGTAAATCAACTCTTTTTTTAACATATGCAAGAACGACCTTACAACTGGCATCATAATAATTTTATATTCACTGCCTTGTGATTTATGAATACTGATTGCATAGGCTAAATTCAATTCATCGAGATCATTTTGTTCATAGACAACTTCAACATCTTCAAAGTTAACCTTCATAAACCGTTGTCCGTTATCATTCTCACCGATATAGGTAACATAACCAATATTTCCGTTCATGACCATTCGCTTGGGGTCATTGACCAACTGAATCACTTTATCATGCTCATAGAAGGTTAAGTCGCCATGGGTCATCTTTTTGGTCTTATTATTGTTAAACTTTTCCTGCATAACCTCATTAATTCTATTAATGCCAAGACTTCCCTTATACATTGGAGCTAAGATCTGAATATCTTCAATCATGCTATATCCTTGTTCGAGGGCACCTTCAACCTGTTTAATTAGGATATCTAAAATCTTATCTTGCTGAGTTTGATATAGATAAACATCTTGATCACTATAAAGGTCGCTTAAGGAAAGATTTTGCTCATTTACTTTTCTAGCCAAAGTAATAATCTTTGAATCTTTCGCTTGACGATGAATTTCATTTAAATAAACAGTCGGAATTTTACTTGAATAAATGAAATCGTGTAAGACCTGACCTGGTCCGACACTTGGCAATTGGTCAACATCACCGACAATAATCACTTTTGCATGATTATTGATTGCTTTAAGTAAACTATTTGCCAGAAAAAGATCTAACATCGAAGCCTCATCGACTATGATTAAAGTTTGCGGTAAAATGTGATCTTCGTTGTAGGAAAAGTACCCTTCATAGGTAAAGCCTAATTGGCGATGGATCGTTTTCGCATCCAAATCCAGTATTTCCTTCATTCTTTTAGCAGCACGCCCTGTTGGAGCCATTAATGCAATTTTGCTGCTAATGTTCGGATGGTCTCGTTTCAAATTGTTCAACCTTAAATAAGCATCGATAATACCATCAATAATTGTTGTTTTACCAGTTCCTGGTCCGCCTGTGATAATTGATAGTGGTTCTAATAAAGCCGTAGTAATAGCTTCCCTTTGAACGTTTGTATAAGTAATATTTTTCTCAATTTGAATAAAATTCAAGATTTGCTCAATATCGATTGGATTATACTCATCCTTATCTTGACTAAGCAATAGATTTATTTTATCTGCTAAAGAAATTTCTGCTTCATAACTGTCTTTTAAATAGTAGCGATTCTCATCTAAAATCAGTTTTTCTTCTCTTACTAATTCCTCAATCACGTCATCTAAAGGATAATTTAACTCAAGCATATCGATTGCTTGTTTTTTTAATTGGTCATCGATTAAATATAGATCACCTTTTTGATAAGCAATGTTTTGCATAACATATAGTAAGGCTGCTTTTAAGCGGCGTTTATCATCTTTTTGGATTCCCATCTTACTAGCTATCTCATCAGCCTTAATAAAACCGATACCTTCAACTTCATCAATCAAGCGGTAAGGATTTTCTTCTAGGACAGTCAAGGTCAACATCCCATAACGATTGATTAACTTCATCGCCATTTTAGCGGTCAATTGGAAATTATAAAGTTCAACTAAAATATGTTCTTTCGTTTGGTTTTCCAATAATTCTTGGTAAAACCGTTCAATCCGCAATGGATTTAAGGCTATTTCTTGTAAAACAGTCTTATTCGCAATGATCTTTTCAATAGCACCATTACCAAAATGTTCAACAATTCTCTTAGCCGTCTTAGGCCCAATGCCGGTAAAAAGAGGGCTTGATAAATAATCAATTAACCCCTGCTTACTTTGAATCTCGGTCTTCTTAAAACCTTCTATCTTAAACTGGTCACCATAACTAGGGTGATTAACCCATTCACCAAAGAATTCATAGACAACATCATCAGATAAACGCGGAAAATAACCGACGATTGTTATTTTAGCTTCATCTTCGGTCATTATTCGTGCGATTGTATAGCTGTTTTCTTCATTACGAAAAACATAATTTAGAATTTTGCCTTTTAGACTAGCCACAAATTATCTCCTTTACCTGTACGTTCTCTTTACTCCATTCATAAAGGCATCTTCAATAAAACCTGACCCCAAACAGATTTCCTCCTGATAGAAGGCACATACTTGTCCTGGCGTTACACTTGAAATACCCTGTGGATATGAAACTAAAATAGTCGTTTCATCAATCCATTTAACATACACCTCATGATCAACCTGACGATAGCGAAATTTAGCAGTCATTTTACCGCTAATTTTTTCACCCCGCCAAATGACGTCCGTAATCAGAGCTGAATCAGAAAACAAATGCGGATGATTTTTATCCGGTTCAACATAGAGTGTGTTTGTTGCTAAATCTTTTCCAACGACATACCAGGCTTGATCTGAATATTTAGACCCCCCAATACCGAGTCCCTTTCTTTGGCCAATTGTATAATTCATTAAGCCAAAATGCTGTTTAACTACGGTTTGATCCAATCTTTTCATTAAACCCGGTTGAGCAGGTAGATAATTGCTTAAAAACTCGGAAAAATGGCGTTCGCCAATAAAGCAAATACCGGTTGAATCCTTCTTTTTGGCGGTTGCTAAGCCTTGTTCTAAAGCAATTTTGCGTACATCCTGCTTATTTAAATGCCCGATCGGAAAGATTACGTTACTTAACTGTTCTGTTGTTAGCTGTGATAAGAAGTAGGTTTGATCCTTATCTGAATCAACCGCTCTTTTTAAGCGTGTATAGCCCAATGAATGATCAACCTGCGCGTAATGTCCCATAGCAATGTAATCATAATCAAATTGCTTTGCATACGCAATAAATGCCTTAAATTTAATTTCATTGTTGCACAGAACATCCGGATTAGGCGTTCTATTTTTTCTATACTCATCTAAAAAGTACGTAAAAACACGATCCCAATAATCTTCTATGAAATCGACTTTGTGCAAGACTATTCCTAATTTATCCGCCACTAATTTGGCATCCATATAATCTTTTTCTTGTTCACAGACTAAATCAAATGCAGTTGGGTTTCCTCGGAAGTCCAAATTGGTTGCACTATCCCAATTACGCATGAAGACACCTTCAACCTGGTATCCGTCTTTAAGCAGTAAATAAGCAGCAACACTACTATCAACGCCGCCTGATAAGCCAATGATTACTTTTTTCTTCTTATTCATCATTATAATCAATGTCACTTGGTAGTTTGTAAGTGCCTCTTGGTGATAGGCTTATACCAATGACCTTTGGTCCTTCGGGCATGGTTTGACGTTTGAACTGTTGGGTATAGAATCGTTTAAAAAACCGATCAGCATATTCTTTCGCTTCCTTTTTGGGAAGCCTAAAGGCATTTTCAACAAGCCAAGTTATTTTTTCCTTATCAGCACCACGTTCTAAATGATGATGCAAGATAAAGTCATTAATCTCATATAAACCAATCATTTTTTCTGTTTCCTGACCTTTAATCAATTCTGGTGAGATTGGTTTTTTTAAAATATTCTCTAAAACATTTTTAATTGCTGGGTTATCATCCGCTTCTGTCTGGATTAATAGTTTTACCCATGTTTTTGGTAAACCAGAGTTGATTGCGTACATACTCATCTGATCGCCACTATAAGTCATAAAGCCTAATGCAATTTCGGATAAGTTTCCTGTTCCCAAAACAATTCCTTCATATTTATTAGCTAAATCCATTAAGACTAAGGTTCTGATTCTTGCCTGTGCATTTTCATATGTAACATCTTCTGCTTCATGATCAATATCATTCAAATGTGACTCTAGCGTCGCTTGAATAGGGATATTTAGCTTTGTTACACCATAATAGTCAATAATTTGATTTGCATAATCGATGCTTTCTTTTGATGTAACATCAGATGGCATGATTACAGCGATAATATCTTTTACATCTTTATTCATCATTCTAAAAGCACGATTAGCAACACTTAAGGCAAGTGCTGAATCAAGGCCTCCAGAAACACCAATCATTATTTTCTGTAAGTTCTCAGGTAGTGACCTAATCTTTTTGATTAACGCAAACGCTTGAATTTGTTTAACAACATCAATTTCTGTCTCAAGATCGACCTTAGGAATAAATGGTGTTTTGTCAAGCGGTTTTTCAAAAATGAATTCATTGGTTTCTTCAACTTTGATCTGAATCATTTGATAGACTGAATCATCATACAAATGCATATCACGATATGAGCTATCCTGTCTTCTGTGATAATTAATGCCTGTCAGATCTAAATCAGCCACCAAACTGCTTGGCTCTGATTCAAATGATGGACTTTCCGCGATGATGCTACCCCGAACAGCAATTATCTTATGAGCTGAATAAACAACCTCAGATGTCGATTCAAAATTGCCTGTTGTTGTATAGACATATGCAGTCATTTGCTTTCTTGAATGGTCAATAATCAAACTTTGACGCAGCTGTCGCTTCGCGACAAATTCACTTGAAGCAGAAAGGTTAAAAATGATATTAGCGCCAAAAAGACTCATTTCGTCACTCGGTGTATATGGTGCCCATAAATCCTGACAGACCTCCACACCAAAGCAAATATTTTTATCTTCTTCAAGGAATAACAGTTTTCCAAATGGAACATCCTTATTGAAAAAACGAATTGCATTTATATTTGTTTCCAAGCCTGATTTAAACCATCTTTTTTCGGAAAATTCATGGTGGTTAGGTAAAAATTGCTTAGGAACAATTCCTAAAACCTCGTTCTGTTGAACGATAACAGCACAGTTATATAAAATACCGGCGACATCGATTGGCATTCCAACTATATAAACACCTTGATAAGTGGTTTGCTTCATAATTTGCGCTAAAGCTGATTTTGCATGTAAAAGAAACGACTCTTGAAAGAAAAGATCATTATTCGGATAACCAGTAATCGTTAGTTCCGGAAAGACAATTACTGCCGCTTTTGATCGATTCAAGACATTTAAAATCATCTTTTGGTTGTGTTTAATG
>JBAYPP010000051.1:0-7682 GCA_041677585.1 Acholeplasmataceae bacterium | reverse complement strand
GATTGTTTCAATTGAAGATTTATATCATAAAGCGGAAGCTATCTGCGGTAAACCGAAAGATGTTGTTAATAAAGATAAAATAATCGGCTATGTCCGTTATCGTGATGGAAGTGTTATTGATTATTTATATCAAGTGAAGTGAGTTTTATGTATTTTGTTCAGAAATGTTCTTTACCAACTGAATTTGCGGCATGTAAAAAGCTAATCATTGCAAACAACTTGGGTTATGAAGAAAACGTAACGGATGTTTTTGCAATTTTTTCAAATGGTGAAGCAATCGCAACTGCCTCACTCGATAATAACATTATTAAGATGGTAGCGATTAACGAGAAATATCAAGGTGAAAATTTAACAGCTAAATTGATCACCCAGATTAAGACATATTTGTTTAAACAAAATATCGATAAGTACTTCTTATATACAAAACCAGAACAAGTAAAGTATTTTACTGATTTTGGTTTTAGTCTAATTGCGAAAACAGATAAAGTAGCGTTGTTAGAAAATAATGAGAATGACATTAATCAAACGCTTGATAAAATAAGTAAAGAGTACAGATTAAGCAATAAGTCAAAAGCAGCGATTGTCATGAACTGTAATCCAATGACTAATGGACATTTGTACTTGATTGAGTATGCAGCGAAAAGACATGCAGAAGTTGTTGTGTTCTTAGTCGAAGAAGATCGCTCAACAGTGCCATTTGACGTGCGTTTGACAATTGTTAAACAGACTACAAATGATTTGAAAAATGTTCTAGTCATACCTTCAACGAAATATATCATTTCACAAGCGACTTTCCCAACTTATTTCATCAAAGAAACGAGTGAAAAATCAATGATTTTTATGGAACTTGACACGCTAATTTTTAAGAAATATTTTTTTGATCGGTTTAAGATTGAAAAACGGTATGTTGGTGAAGAGACAATTGATATGATGACAGACAAATATAATGAGACTTTACTGAAAGCATTTGGTAATAGAGTTGAAATTGTTAAAAGACTTAAGTACAATAATGAGCCAATTAGTGCATCATTGGCCAGAAAATATGCACAGGAAAAAAACTTTGCTGAATTGAAGAAAATAGTCCCACTTGCAAGCTACCATTATTTGCTCTCAAAATATGGTGAGAATAATGCAAAATGAGATTTTACTTGATCGTGAAAATAGACAAGTCAAGGTAAATAAGTTATTGGAAAAATATCCAAGCGTTATTAGCATTCATGCTAACATTATGGGGAATGACAAATGTTTGTTTGAAAGTTATTATTTAACAAACCATTTTTTGTCTTTAGTTGCAAAATCAGTAAAAGGTGACACTTTTTTTTATCAAGGAAAAGATGGACCGGCTTATCTAATCGGAACCAATGAAAAGCAGCTAAAAGAATTATTGATGAAAATTGAAAATGAGAATGCACTTGGCCGCTATATTGACCTCGATGTTTATGAAAACAAAAATACTTCCACTAGTCGAAAAGAGAGAAGAAAATGTATTATTTGTGGCGATGAAGTAGCTGTTTGCTCGCGATTAAAGCGTCATTCGACTGAAGAATTATTGACAGTTCTTAGATATGAGCTTAAAAAGCATTTATTAAAGGAAATGGAAGCATTGATTGATGCAGCAATTATTGAAGAATTAGAACTTGAAGATAAGTTTGGCTTGGTGACTAAAACAAGTAGTGGCTCCCATCAGGATATGGACTATCATTTAATGCTAAAAGCTAAAAATGCAATTGTTCCTTATTTAGTTAAAGCTTTTGAATTAGGTTATAAAGCGAAAGATTTAAAGACTATTTTAAAAGAATCCAGACCAATTGGTATTGAAGCAGAGCAAAAAATGTTTGCAGTTACTAATGGCGTTAACTGCTACAAAGGTTTGATTTTTGTTTTTGGAATTGTCTTAATGAGTGTGGGGTACGCATTTAGAAACTTAAACGGTTTTGAAGATATTTTTGCAAACGTTAAAACAATTGCCAAAGATGTTCTAAATTCAAGAGCAGATCCGAAAACATTTGGTTATCTTGCTAGAGCAGAACACAACTTTAAAGGTGTTTTAGGTGAAGTTCAAAGTGGTTTAAGTACAGTCTATGGTGTCTGTTTACATTACATTGATAAAGAACTTAGTCTTAATGATAAATACGTAATTTTAAAAGAACTAATCTTGAACTCCGAAGATTCTGTCTTTTTTAAAAGAGCAGGATCGTTAAACAACTATTATGTATACAAACAAATGTTAAAAAATGTTGATGCTAAACGTGAGTTTGAACGAGTTGAATTTACTAAATATGCAATATATCGAAATTTAAGCTTTGGTGGTTCAGCGGATTTGCTTATTGTTTTATTTTTTATATTGAAAATAAAGAAAAAAATGAATTGGAGTAATCATGAAAAAAATAATTGATCTAAATACCTGGGAACGAAAAGATTATTATCAGTTTTTTATGCAATTGGATATTCCTCAGTATAGTGTCCAGCTAAATTTAGAAGTAAAACCGCTTTATGATTATGTAAAAAAGGAAAAATTATCTTTTTATCATACATTTATGCATACTGTCTTAAAGGTAGTTAACCGGCAGCAAAACTTTAAGTATCGAATTGAAAACGATGGTGTCGTTTATTATGATGTGATACATGCATCCTTTACGGATCGAATCGAAAATACAAAGCTGTTTAAATATGTCTTTAATTTATATCAAGAAGATCTAAAGAATTTTGTCAATACAGGAAAAGATAAATCAATTAGACAAGGAAGTCGGTTTTTAAATGTAGAAGAGGAAAATAGAAATGATGTAATTTACTTTTCAACCATGCCAACTGTCTTTTTTACAGCCGCAACGCAGGTAATGAATGTCAATAAAAAAGACGCCATACCAAAAATGGGGTGGGGTCAATTTAAGGAAATAGAGCAAAAATTAGTTATACCATTTAATTTAGTAGTTAACCATGCTTTTGTTGATGGAATTCATGTCGAGGAGTTTCTGGCTGATCTTCAAACTGAAATAAACCAGTTTAATCAGGTATCTTGACTAGTGCGTGTCCCTGAATAACAACTTCACCATTTTGGTTAGTGGCAGTAGTTGAAAGCTTTACACGTGATTTTTCTAAGAAAATTTCTTCAACTGCTACAGTTAGTGTAATAGTATCATTAATATAAACAGGTCGTATAAACTTTGAATCCTGCTGCAAATAAATCGTTCCTTCACCAGGAAGTTTAGTGCCTAAAATGTTCGAAAAAAAGGCAGAAACAAAAGCTCCGTGAGCAATTTTTTGCTTGAAAATGGATTTTTTGGCAAAATCATCATCTAAATGAATCGGATTTAAATCACCAGTAATATGGGCAAACATTTTTACATCTTCGTCTTTAATAAGCTTGGTATCAGATGCATAATCACCAATTTTGATTGTTTTTATTTTTGACATTTTATTGCTCCTTCGCTTTTTTCTTAAGTCTATTATTTCACAAGTTGAAGGTTAAGTCAAATGTGTATTTTTTAACTTAAAACTTTACATTTTTTTATCTTTGATGTAAGATATGTGTGCTGGGGATGTTCTGGATTCGTCAGGGCATGGAGTGCAAGATAAGCATGTCTTGGTTGCTCAAGTAAAAAAGCCGAGGTTATAAATTAACCGGAAACCAAAATTTACAATTCGCTGCCTAAGAAAAGGTGCGAGCCAACTCTAAGATCACTTACGTCTTTGATGCGGCCAAACTTAGTAAGTTATATTTATCTTTTTTCCTAAAAAGATAAACGAATCACTTAGGATAGTTTATTAGCCATTTGTTTGTTTCGGTTGATTAATGAAATTATAAACAAACTAAACATGTAGAAAGTCAAGTACGAAGTGTTTTGCACAGGGGTTCAATTCCCCTCATCTCCACCATAGTTAGTGATCTTACCCCCAAAAGTTGAACTTTTAGTACTTAAACAGTATGATAAAGATAAGCTTGGGGGTTTTATTTATATGAAAGTGAATAATGAGCAAAAGTTAGACATAGCAAAGAAACATTTAAATCAAGGAATTACATTAAGAGAGTTATCAGAAGCATACGATTTGAATCTAAAGAACATCAAATATTTTATATCCTTATATCAGATACATGGTGAAAAAGTTTTTTTAGAACGTGAAAATTTAGGAGAATATACCAGAGAGACCAAACTAGCAGCAATCACGCAGGTTTTAGAGAAGGGTCATAGTCAATATTGCCAAAAGTCAAGAGGTAGAACTTAAAGAAGTAAGCTTTAAAAAGACAAAAAACTCATTATTATTAGATGTTGAACTTGAATATAGATTTAGCATGGAGTTTGGCGGATTTAGTATTCTCATTGAAATGTCTAGTAAAAACATAAAGGAAGTTTTAGTAAAGTGATTAAACGGATCGCCTTTGGTTTTAGAAATTTTCAAAGATATAGAATTTAAAATTATGTTCTTATTCAATAAGGAGCACAGTATTATGGACTAAAAAAGAGGTTCATCACTTTTGTGAACTCCCTCTTAAAGTATAGATTTACTTACTCTATAAACCTATCCTTGTCAGTTGAACACTAAAAAAAGAAGGAGCTATTGTATGTACCGAAGTGTAATTGAAAAGTATATTCCCAAAAACGAACAGGAAGTAGTAGATAAAGAGGCTATCTTAAGCTTTATTAATAAAAATACTGATGTTTTATCAAGAGATAATCTGATCGCCCATTTAACAACTTCTGCATTTATTGTTAACAAAGAAATGACAAGAGTTGTTTTTGCATATCACCTGATTTATGAATCATGGGCTTGGATTGGTGGCCATAATGATAACGAACCGGATTGCTTAAAGGTAGCAATCCAAGAAACAAATGAGGAAACCGGTTTAACAAAAGTACATCCCTTTCTTAAGGAACCGATCATGATTGATGTCATTCATGTCGACAATCACATCAAGAATAATAAATATGTCCCTGATCACCTACACTTAAACTTGACGTATTTATTGATAGCTGATGAAAATGAACCGTTAATCGTTAATAATTTAGAAAACAGCGGTGTAAAATGGTTTTTATTAGAAGATATGGCAAAGGTAACTAATGAAGAAAGAATGAGAGCCGTTTATCAAAAAGCATATGATATAATTGTTTCATATAGACGACAATTCTAGACCACGGAGGGAATATGAATACACGGCAAAAAAGATTGAGAAGAGTCACAATTTTCAAGCTTGTAATCAACAGTGTTGTTGCATTTATCTTTGGAATAGCATTATTCATTATTGGCTATCATGATACTTTACTGCCAGGATTAAAGACGGAGTTATACCTTGTTGGTGCTTTGGCTTTAGGGATAATGACAATTAATATTCTCTATGTTTATTTTCGATATCTTAAAAAAGAGTGAATAGTGTGTATTTGATATAAAGCATCAATAAAAAAAGAATGGATTTCTAAACGAAAAACTAACATACCTAAAACAAAGGAACTGCGAAGAATTGAAATATTTCATTTTTTCACAGTTCCTTTTGGGTTGAATTATTCGATTTCTAAGTATTTAACTTCATTATTCTTTGTCTTCGGAACAGTGATCATTAAGATCCCGTCTTGATAACTTGCTTTTAGACTGTCCAATGAAATGTGTCCCACATAAAAGTTTCTACTAGTGCTTCCTTCATATCTTTCTTTTCGAATGAATCTTTCACGTTTTTCCTCTTTCTCCGCTTTTCTTTCGGCAGAAACCGTTAAGTATCCATTGTCTAGGTTAATTTTCAGATCTTTTTTGTCATATCCGGGTAGATCAATTTTGAAAAGATATTCAGAATCGTTTTCTTGGATGTCGGTTTTCATGACAGTATTGTTAAAGCTAAACATGTCATCAAAAAAGTTATCGAATAATCCGTTCTCTCTTTTAATTAGATTGAACATATAAACCACTCCTTCTAGATTGATTGTCCTTTTTAAGGACACTTCAATTATAACATAACTATTTGGCACTGTCAAGTGTCGAGTGCTAATTTTACGAAAAAAAGAACTTTATAATTGCACATTGATACTTTTGAATAATTAAAGATTATTCATAGAATTTATTGTATAATAGATTCAAGGAATAGAAGGAGGTTTTATAATGATTCTAGCAAGTCGAATTTTTGCAATTGTATCGGGTATTATTTTATGTATAAGTATTTTTGGTATTCCATTTGGAATTTTGAATTTTATTGCAGCAAAGAAATTAGCAGACGTAGAATCTGGTGTGTTAGAACCAAGTGCAGCTCGTGGATGGTCAATTTACTTAATCTTTACAGCAACAATCGGTGGTGTTTTGGCTCTTATCGGATTATCTGACTTAGAACGAAATGATAATTCAGGCGTTTCCTTGGAAAGAAAGCTAAATGAACTTGAAAGTTTATATGACCGTGGACTAATCTCAAGAGACGAATATGACAGAAGACGTAAATATATAATTGAAAGCGTCTAATGCCAAGCAGCAATTCTTTTATCACTTATAAGAAAAAATAAAACCGATCAAAAATAGCAATCATTGGTAGCTTTAAAAGCGATTTAGAAATCGCTTTTTTGATTCGAATAATGTATAATGTTATTATAAAAACGAAGTAGGGGTATTTATGACAGAGAAGGTATATTTAATAATTTACATCATCTTATATATTGCTTTGAATACCGTTAATACTTATTTACTGACGCATCAACGACTTAACCGTTATATTGCTCCATTCAAGCACACTTTTTCGGGTGTTTTTAACGCTTTAATCGGCAATGTGAGTATCTTAATACTGTTTACACTACCAGGTATTATTTTAATCAATAATGCCTATTCAACTATGCTTTACTTGCTTATACTAACTTTCTTGCTGAACATTTTTGTTCTTGCTTTAAGTGTTTTTAATCTTTTTTATGGAACGGCGTTCTCAAAAGCTGGTATTGATATTTTTAAAAATCCAACTCAAGGCATCAGCAAAGGGATGTTCAGAGAAATATTGGGCGAATTAATTTTGTATTTTCGAATCGTTATTTTTATGCCAACGATCGTATTGGCAATTTTGTTTTTTTCCGCTAAGCAAGAGATTTTTTTACAAACAGACATTTATTTTTCAAGTCCAATCTATTTAGTCATAGCGATTGTATCTTTGGTTGTTCTATTACTACAAGGACTCTTTTTTGATAAGATGTTTTCGTATACTTTGCCAATCGAATCTGTCAAAAGCACGTTTGCAATTCAAACACTTGGTGTATATCCATATTATTTAAGTCATTTATTGGGGATTCATCATAATACGCGAATAGAAAAGATACTACACATTTCAACGCAAACACAGTTATTTGAAACATATGACGAAATCAATAAAAACAAAGACTATTATCCCAACATTATTAACCAAAGACAATATGGCCGAGTTCTTAAAAAGGATCAGGTTCATCCAAAAATAAAGATTGACGAATCACTTCTAAAGAAGGATTCATTGACAGGCTTGTTAAAAGGTCGAAATCTAATTCTAGTTCAAGTAGAGTCAATCAATCAATTTTTGCTTGAGTTGAAAGAATTGCAGGAACACATGCCCTTTTTAAATAGTTTATTGAAAGAAAGTGTTCAATTTACCTCATTTTACACATCAGTTGGCATAGGTGTAAGCGCTGATGCGGAAATATCTGCCTTGACAGGGCTTTATCCAAGTGGGATAAGTAATCTCTACTGGAACCACTATC
>JBAYPP010000050.1:0-7689 GCA_041677585.1 Acholeplasmataceae bacterium | reverse complement strand
CAATCTATTCAATCCCCGATGATGGTTGTCTAATCGTTTTCGATGGAGTCATTAGACCAATTCATCCGGCTAGACAAATATATACTAAAACCGGAGTAGTGAAAGTATAACTACATAAAAATGCCGCTCGAATGAGTGGCATTGTTTTATTGGATGGTATCCCCTGTAGGGCTCGAACCTACGACCCAATGATTAAGAGTCATTTGCTCTACCAACTGAGCTAAGAGGACATCATACATTTATTATTATAGCATAAACGAAAAAAATGAATCAAAGATTTATCAAAATTTGGTTATAAAAGCAATAAGGTAATTATGTGACACTTTAAATAAGACATTTCTAAAATGAACTACTCTTAAGAAAAACCAGAAAAGCTTTGAAAAGTTGACCAAATAAATGATAAAACTCATATAAAAAATAAAGATTACATCATTTAAAGGCCAAAAAAGAAGCATTAATAATAGCACTGGAATAAATGTTAATAAAATAGTTGCAAAAAATGCACTAATAAAAAACCAACGTTTAATTTGATAAGCATATTCAATATCAAATCCAATTAGTGAAGAATCCATTCCTAAGCGCTCACCAATCCCTTTACCAATTATGAATCTAAAAATGAAAATATGAATAATCATCCAGATCATACTTAGTCCGATTGCTAGCAAAATAAAGACAGTCCATACTGATAAGGTTAAATCAATTGTCTTGGTTGCTGGATAAATAATATTTAACAGGAAAAACGTTGGATAGAATAAAGCAATGAATAAGACACAATTAAGTAGAAAGTATCTTTTACTTGGTTTTAAAGATATTTGGTATAATTTAAGAACATCCTCAGGACGTTCAAATGCAATTGTTTTCATCTTTTAACTCCTCGTTCACTCTTAATATTATAACTTAAAACAAGTAAAAATGAAAACAAAAAATTTGAATTATCATGATATAATGAATGCACATAAATAGATGTTTATTATCAAAATAAAAAAAAGAGGTTTCTATGAAAAAAATAACCGCACTTACAATCTTAATCATAACTTCATTTCTATTGATTGGCTGTCAAAAAAGAGAGATTGAATATACCGATAATAATCCGATTCGAATCGACATGCAAAATGAAACATTGAAGATTTTGCAAATAACGGATTTACATTTAACATATGGGATTGATTACAACGATCAAAAAACATTTAGACTAATTGAGCAATTAGCAAAAAATGATACATATGATTTAATTATCATTACTGGTGATTTAACCATGTCACCTCAAGGTCCGCATCTTTTTAGGCGGCTCATCAAAACAATGGAAAACATAAAGATACCCTGGACTTTTATCTTTGGTAACCACGAGACCGACTTTCATGATTATCAAGCCTTTTTGAAGGAAATAAAGAATACCACATACTTGAAGTTTAAGGTTGGACCAAAACTAGAAGACGGTGGTGTTGGTAATTTCAAAATTGAAGTGATGAGGGATGGTGGTGTCTTTTACAATCTATATTTTTTGGATACTAAAGCAGAAAGAAAGGACTATACACCTGAGCAAGGAGAATATGATTACTTAAGTACTGCTCAAGTTGAATGGTATCGCGATTATGTTGTAAATGATGAAGCGGGTTCACTAATTTTCATGCATATTCCTTTAAGACAATACATGAAAGCTGAAGAAGTGGGCTATGATGGCTACTTTAAAGAAGATAAAGTATATGCACAAGGAATTGACACCGGCTTTTTTGATGCGATGGTAATCCATCAAAAGTCAATTGCTGTTTTTGTTGGTCATGATCATTTGAACGACTTTACTTTTACGTATCAAGATATCTTGTTAGCTTATGGCAGAGCAACCGGTTATAACGCATATGGAACATTGAAAAAAGGTGGAAGGCACATTGAGATAAATGCCACGAAAACATTGACAACCTTTATAATTGAAGAAGACGAGGTGCTGAAATGAGTAAAAAGGATCGTATGATGGTACTGTTGTCATCATATTTCTGGGCAACTTTAGGACTATTTTTTACGGGTACTTTTTGGTTTTTCTTATTACCTGTTTTTGCTATGATTTTTACTTTTTTTGGAGGTAAAAAACATGTTTGATCTCTTAATCTTTGTTTTAATCAATTCATTTTGGATTACATTAATAATTGGTACGCTAACGCTTTTTGGCATGCGATTATATCAAGTCATCACAACAAAACAAACCTTTAGAGATGCATTGATGATTTTATTTGTCCCGTGCTCAATTGGTTATTATTTGTATTTTAAAAAGAAAACTGCATTCAAAAAAGTTTATCAAATATTTGTTGTGATCTTTTTTGTTACGGCGCTGCTAGCAAGCATATTTATGATTTATATTAAGCTTGGAGGAGGTATGTTGTGAGTTTACTGGAAGTAGTTGATGTTACCTTCAGCTATGCAGCTGATTCGCTTTATCAAAATATCTCTTTTCGATTATTTGAAGGTGAACATGCTGTTTTAGTCGGAGCGAATGGCTCTGGGAAATCAACTTTATTAAAAATATTGAATAAGGACTTAAGGCCGGATGCTGGTAAAGTGAAATGGTTACCAAGCAAAAAAATCGGTTATTTAGATCAATACGCTAAAATTGAAGGTTCTTTGCTAGTCAAGGATTATCTATATTCAGTCTTTGCTGATTTGTTTCAAAAAGAAGAAGTGATGGAGCAATTCTATCAAGATGCGATTAATTACGAAGGCGAGGAACAAGGGAAAATTCTAATACGAGCAGCTAATATTGGCGAAGAGCTGATTGAGGCTGATTTTTATGCAATCAAGTCTAAAGTCGGCAACATCATCCACGGTCTAGGTTTGGAAATGTCAGTTTTAAAAATGCCGATCAGACACTTGTCCGGCGGAATGAGAGCGAAGATTATTCTAGGAAAATTATTACTTGAAGAGGCAGATGTGTTATTGCTAGATGAGCCGACAAACTTTCTTGATGTAAAACATATCGAATGGCTGGCTAGATTTCTTAATAGTTATGAAAAAGCATTTATTGTCGTTAGCCATCATGAAGCATTTTTAAAGGAAATTGCGAGAACTGTTTTCGCGATTGAAAGTAAACAAGTTACTCGCTATAAAGGGGATTACGAGTTTTACTTAAAAGAGCGTGAGTTAAGAATTGAACAGCATAAAAAAGCTTTTGTTCAACAACAAAAAGTAATTGAAAAAACAAGGGACTTTATTCAAAAAAATATTACTCGCGCTAAGACAACAAAAAGGGCACAAAGCAGAAGGAAGATGCTTGAAAAAATGGTAAAACTTGAACCACCTCAAGCGAGTAAAACATATCGCTTCGCATTTCCTTTGAGTGCGACGACAGGAAGAGATGTATTAATTACCAAAGGGCTTGAAATTGGCTATGGCGAGCCTTTGGTCGATCCGATCGACCAAGTGATCATGAAACAAGAAAAAGTCGCTATAACCGGTAAAAACGGTGTTGGGAAGTCAACGTTTATTAAAACGATCTTGAATGAAGTTGAAGCTTTAGATGGACGATATGAGTGGATCGATACAGCGAAGATTGCATATTATGAGCAAGATCATCATTTCAACGATGATCTTACCCCTTTTCAAATCATTCATAATGAATATTCCCATTTTACTAAGAAAGAGGTTATGTCTTTATTAGGTCATCACGGTATTAATTTTGAGATGGCAAACCGAGCGATTGAAACTTTATCCGGTGGAGAGTTAACCAAGCTGAAACTTGCTTTGCTTTATCACAAGAAGGGAAACGTTCTAATTTTAGATGAGCCGACCAATCACTTAGATATTGAAGCAAAAAACGCACTGAAAAGAGCTTTAATGCGGTATGAAGGAACATTGATTCTTGTTTCACACGAAAAAGAATTCTATCAAGATGTTTGTGATTACGAAATTCAACTATATGAAGCAGAATAAAAAAAGTAAAACCGATCATCATTTTGCGGTTTTACTTTTTTATATTACTCTTCCTCAAAGGAATCGATTTCTGCCACTAAGACATCATAAACTTCAGCTTCTTTAATCTTGCGGATGACCTTTCCTTTTTTAAAGAGTAAGGCTTCACCTTTACCACCGGCAATTCCAATATCGGCATGAGTAGCTTCACCTGGACCATTTACTGCACAACCCATAATAGCAACATTGATCGTTTTATTGACTTTCAATAGATACTGTTCAATCTTTTTGGCAATATCGATCATATCATACTGAATTCTACCGCAAGTAGGGCAAGAAATTAAGTTAGGTACTTTATCTTTTAAACCTAAATTTTTTAAGATCTCCTTAGCTGCTTGAATTTCTAAGCTTGGTTGATCGGTTAAGCTAACGCGAATTGTATTACCGATTCCTTCAGCTAATAAAATACCGATTCCCATTGCACTTTTGATTGCTCCCGTAAAAGCGGTTCCCGCTTCAGTTACACCTAAGTGAAGTGGATAGGGGAATGTCTTTGCTGCAAGTCGATATGTTTCAATCATTAAGTTCATATCAGTAGCCTTAAGTGAAAGGGCAATATCATAGAATTCTAATTGTTCTAAAATATCGATATGATGCTTAGCGGTTGCGACCATATTTTCGGGAGTTGGTTTCATTTTGTTGGGAAGCGAACCACTATTGACCCCAATTCTAATTGGAATCTTTTTTTCTCTGCAGGCATTAACAATTAGTTCGACGTGTTCTTTTTTAGGAATGTTACCGGGGTTTAATCTAATTTTATCAACACCTTGGCTGATTGCTTCCAATGCCAAGCGATAATCAAAATGAATATCTGCAACTAAAGGAATAGCGATTTGCTTTTTTATCGCTCCTAGAGCCTTAGCATCAATCATATCTAAAACAGCTACACGAATAATTTCGCAGCCTGCTTGTTCGAGTGAATGTATTTGCTTTACTGTCGCTGCAACGTCTTTAGTATAAGTATTAGTCATACTTTGGATTGAAACATGGTTTGTTCCACCAATCTGGACTGGACCAACAAAGATTGGTCTTGTTTTTTCTCTTTGCATAAAATCACCGTCTTTATTATAAGCCAAAATCAATTTTCATGCCATCGAATTGACTGTTTTTTTAAAAAGTTGCCAAAATCATTGATAATGATCGACTATTTTGATATAATATCGTCGTACGTTTGGAGGGATAACATGCGCGACTTAGTAAAACTGGTTTGTACAGAATGCGGCGAAGAGAATTATTATACAACTAAAAACAAGAAGAAAACAACAGAACGTCTAGAAATGAAAAAGTATTGCCCGCGTTCAAGAACACACACATTACACAGAGAAAAGAAATAAGCTATTCTAGGAATAGTTTTTTTTCTATTGAAAAATGAAAATAGTTAAAGGAACTGAGCATTTATCCCATACATATATACTTACTCGTTTCAATCAGGCAATCCTAATTGATCCATCATATGATTTAAAGCAGATTTCTGAATATTTAAGTGATAGGACATTAGTGGGCGTTTTGTTAACACATGCACATCGAGATCATATCGATTTAATTGGGCATTTTAATGTTCCTGTTTACATTCACAGAGAAGATGCTCATCTTTTGTTTGAGGATAAGCATAATGGATATGAGGACAGCAAGAGACCTTATAATAAGAAAAACTTAGATTTGGTCTTAGTTGAGGATGAAGAAAGAATTCTCTTTGCTGATCATTATATTGAAGTAATGCATACGCCAGGGCATACAAAAGGAAGCGTCTGTTACTTATATCACGATCAAATCTTTACGGGTGATACACTTTTTAAAAACACAGTTGGACGACATGATTTGTATTCAGGTTCGTTACCGGAGTTAAAAAGAAGTATTTTAAAAATATTGAGTTTGAACGCAAATCATAAGATTTATCCCGGGCATGATGAATTTTCAACTGTCCGTTATGAAAAAGCAAATAATCCGTTTTATTTGAAATGGATAAAACAATTAAAAAAGTAAAAAAGCAAGCGAAAACAGCAGTTTAAGCAACACAGAACAGCGTTTTCGTTTTTTTTATGAGAAATAGCACATAATACTTGACAGTGCCAAAGCTTTATCATAAAATATACTTGGCACAATTGAATAATGAGTGCTAAAAGGAGTGACGAGCATGCTGAGCAGTCGCCAAAAATTAATATTAAAAGCGATAATTGAAGAATATGTTAAAGACGCACAACCAGTTGGATCTAAGTCTTTGACCGATAAACCTTACTTAAGTTTCTCTAGTGCGACGATTAGATATGATATGGCACAATTAGAAGAGCTTGGATATTTAGAAAAAACGCATACATCAAGCGGACGTGTTCCAGCTGAAAAAGGCTATCGTTACTATGTAAACAATCTAGTAACTAGAGATCAATCGGTAACCGAGTCATTTCCGTTGATTGATGAAATTTTCGCCAAATCATTCATTCAACGTGAAACAGCGATTGAAGAAGCTATTAAGCTATTAAGTGATCTGACAAATTACACTGCTTTAGCAATTGGACCAAACGCTAATCAAAGTTTAATCTGCAAAATTGACTTCATTCCAACCGAGCAAAATGAAGCAGTAATCTTAATTGTAACTGACCAAGGTCATGTTCAACACCAAAACATCCGTGTTCCAGATGAAGTTAAACTTGATGACTTAAAAGAAGTCATTAAAACGATGGATGATCTGCTAAGATATAAGAAAATTAAAGATGCGAAAGCCATTTTAGAAGCAGCATTTACCAAGCATGAAATTAAAAACTATATGGATTATCAAGCGCAGCTAATTGACTCGTTTATTCAAGCATTCGCTAAGTTTGCCGAAGAGAACTACTATTTATCAGGTTTGACAAACGTTTTTGATCAACCTGAATTCCATAGTGCAAAGCAAATAAAGAGTTTTGTTGACATGTTTGATCGAAGGGACCTTGTAAAATTAATTGGGCATGAAGAAGGATTGAAAATCCGTTTTGGCAGTGATTTGCAGTTGATTCCAATGGATAATTACACGATCATTTCGATTCCGTACTACGTAAGTGAAGAGGAAAAGGGGACGGTTGCCATCTTTGGTCCAACCAGAATGGAATACCGAAAGGTAATACCGTTATTAGAATATATAGCAAGTAACTTAGGAAAATTATATAAAAAATAAAGGATGATAGAATGCAAAAGAAAGAAAACGATTTAAAAGAAAAAGATGTATCGGCTCAAATGTCAAATGAAAGAAAAGAAAGAAAGAATTTACAGAAGGAGTTAATCGAAAAACTGCAAAATGAAAATTTGCATTTAAATGAAAAACTACTTCGAAACGCAGCTGATTTAGAAAATTTTAAAAAAAGAATTACACAAGAAAAGACTATCGAGCGCAAGTTTGCTAACAAAACATTAATAAACGATTTACTAGTGCCTCTAGAGCAACTAAGAAAAGTAGTCGAATTTGAAGTAAAAGATGAAAATCTAAAGAACTTTTTGATTGGTTTTAAAATGATCAATGATCAATTTTATCAAATCTTGGAAACAGATGGATTAAAGGAGATTAAAGCTTTAAATGAGCAATTTGATCCCAAATGGCATTATGCAACCGATAAAGAAAGTGATAGGACAAAACCAAACGGAATCGTTTTAGAAGTGATTCAAACTGGTTATATTTATAAAGAACAATTATTAAGACCTGCCATGGTTAAAATTAACGAATGGAGTGAAGAAAATGGCGAAGACAAATAAAATTATCGGTAT
>JBAYPP010000049.1:0-7797 GCA_041677585.1 Acholeplasmataceae bacterium | reverse complement strand
TTTTACTTAATACCGAAGTGTGGAAAGCAAGTGGTCATCTCGGCGGTTTTAATGATCCTTTAACAGAGTGTAAAAAATGTAATCAACGTTTTAGAGCTGACCACTTAATTACAAGCCATGATGATACTGTTTCACCGGATGGCTGGTCAAACGATAAGCTTTATCAATATTTAATTGACAATCAAGTTAAATGTCCAAGTTGTGGCAATGTCGACTGGGCACCAATTAGAGAGTTCAATATGATGTTTCAAACACACCAAGGCGTTGTTTTAGAACAAGCAAGTAAGATTTATTTACGTCCAGAAACTGCACAAGGGATATTCATTCAATTCAAAAACATCCAAAGAACAACTAGAAAGAAAATTCCTTTTGGTGTTTGTCAAGTAGGCAAAGCCTTTAGAAACGAAATTACACCAGGTAACTTTATTTTTAGAACAAGAGAGTTTGAGCAAATGGAACTCGAGTTTTTCGTAGAACCAGGAACAGAATTAGAATGGTTCTCCTATTGGAAAAAAGCTTGTTATGACTGGTTAATAAATTTAAATTTAAAAGCAGATGATTTAAGGTTTGATGATCATAAACCAGAAGCATTATCGCATTATTCAAACGCAACAACAGATATATTGTTCAAGTTTCCTTGGGGCTTTGATGAGTTATGGGGGATTGCTTCTAGAACAGACTTTGATTTAAAGGCCCACCAAGAACACTCTGGTGAGAACTTAACTTATCTAGATCCGGAAACAAACGAAAGATACTTACCCTATGTTATTGAACCATCAGTTGGTGTTGAAAGATTACTATTAGCTTTCTTATTGAGTGCATATGATGAAGAGACTTTGGAAAATAACGAGATCCGACAAGTGTTACGTCTTCATCCGCAGTTATCACCGTATAAAGTGGCAGTTTTACCGCTCGTTAAAAAAGCACACGCAGAGTTGGCAAAAGAAATATTCAATGGCATTGCAAAATATGTTGATGCAACTTATGATGATACCCAAAACATCGGAAAAAGATATCGTCGTCAAGATCAAATTGGAACCTATTTATGTGTAACAATCGATCATGATACAGAAGAAACACAATCAGTAACGGTTAGGCATCGCGACACGATGAAACAAGATAGAGTCAAATTGAGTGAGTTAAAAGACTATATCGAAAAAGCGATTCAATATTGATTAAATAAAGGAGCAGAAATGATTAATGCGGAATTGATCGAAAAAATAAATCAACAGACATCAATCGTGGATTTAGTCTCCGAGTATGTTAAATTGGAAAAAAGAGGTAAAAACCTATTTGGTCTTTGCCCGTTTCATGACGACAATGATCCAAGCTTTTCTGTTTCACCAGAAAAGAATATTGCTAAATGCATGTCATGCGGTGAAGGTGGAAGACCAATTACTTTTTATAGTAAAATTAAAAATATTTCTATGCAAGAAGCAGCAGCGGTTTTAGCTGAAAAAGCAGGAATAAAAATTGACTTAAAGCCAGTTAAAAAAGATCCAAATGAAAAAGATTATTTATTACTGGAAGAAGCAACAAAATTTTTTCAATTCAACCTGTTGCAAACCACACAAGGAAAAGAAGCTTTAGACTACGTAACAAAAAGAATTGAAAAAGAAGCACATATCAAACATTTTAAGATTGGTTATGCTAGAAAAGATTATGATTCTGCTTATCTAATGCTAAAAGATAAAGGCTATGCAGTAACGGATATGATTAGATTAGGACTTGTTAAGCAAAATGAGCAAGGCGATTATTATGACCTATTTAGAAATCGAATCATCTTTCCAATTACAAATCCAGACGGAAAGATTATCGGTTTTAGTGGTCGAGCAATTGACCCCAAGGAAAAAGCAAAATACATCAACGGTCCGGAAACAAAAATTTTTAAAAAAGGTAAAACGCTGTATCATATTCATGAAGCAAGCCCTACAATTAGGAAAGAAAAAAATGTAATCTTATTTGAGGGTTTCTTTGATGTAATTAGTGCATATCAAGCAGGTGTTAAAAATAGTGTGGCAACGATGGGAACCGCTTTGACAAGCGATCATGCCAAATTGATTAAAAAGTATACAGATAGTGTTGTAGTTGGTTTTGATGGTGATAGTGCAGGCCAACAAGCAGCGCTTCAATCAATTCCAATTTTGGAAAGAGAAGGTTTAAAAGTTGCTGTTTTGATCATTCCTGAGAAAATGGATCCTGATGAGTTTATCAATGCATACGGCGAAGAAAAATTTGAGTCTTTACTAGGTGAATTCACAAAGGATTCGTATCAATTTAGATACGATTATTACAAGCAAAATCGAAGATTTGATGTAGCTCATGATGTACAAGCTTTTAAAGAAGATGTTTTAAAGATGATCCGTTATGCAGATCCATCGATTGCAAGTTTGTATCGACAAAAACTTTCAGTTGATTTAAAAATTTCAGTTGATTTATTGCCGGGAATCAAACATAAGCAGCAATTTGCAAGAAAGTCTGATCTACCACCAAAAGCGAAAAAAGAAGATAAAGTTGTTGATCAAATTGAACAGGCAGAATGGATTTTGTTTTACGGAATGATTCAATCCAAAGCAGCCTTTGAAAAATATAATAATATTTTAAAAGATGATGATTATCATAATCATTTAACTGCTTTCATTCGTTGGAAATTAGGCGGTTATATGAGCGATAGAGCGAAGTTTGATAAAGAATCATTTATGATGCTACTTGACGATAGTCAAAAAGAACACTTTGAAAAAGCACATGACAAGAACTTCTATTGGCCAGGGCATAGTAGCCCGGATGAAAAAGATTTAGAGCAGGCAATCAGTTTAGTTAAAATAGGCCCGCGGCTAAGAAGAATTGATTTCTTAGAACAAAAGGCAAAAAATGAAGGATCTTTGAATAAAGAAGAAGGGGAAGAATTGATTAAACTAATCAGTTTAACTAAGAATCCCAATTTAAGGAGAGAAAAATGAGTTTTGAACTAATTATTGATGTGTTGATTAAAAAGGCAGGTAAAAGCAAGTTACTTGATTATTCCGATTTAGCAAAATATGCACCATACAACAGTGATTTATATTTTGAGATTGAAAAAGCATTATATGCAGTCGATATCGATATCAAGCAACCAAGTGAAGATGACGATCTTGATGCGACTGATGGTTTAGAAGATATGACTGAAGAAGATGAAGTAGAACAAGATGAAGAAGACGACACTGAACCAGACGAATTGTCTCTAAGTGGTTTAGAGATTGAAGAAGACGAGTTAATGAACATTGAAACGATTGCATCAACAGTTAAAATTGATGATCCAATTCGGATGTACTTAAAAGAGATTGGTCAAATTCCGTTGTTAACAGGTGAAGAGGAAAGAAATCATGCAATGGCGGTTTCGCAGGGTCGTTATGCAAAAGAAAGGCTTGAAGAAGCTAAAAAAGGGACTTTAGAATTAAATAGGGAAGAAGTTGCAAGTTTAGAGGAAATCGTTCGTAAAGCGAAAATTGCCAAAGATAAACTGGTTGAAGCCAACTATCGTTTAGTTGTTTCAATTGCGAAAAAACATACAACAAGAGGATTATTGTTTCTTGATTTGATTCAGGAAGGTAATATGGGTCTAATGCGTGCAGTTGATAAATTTGATTACGAAAAAGGCTTTAAGTTTTCAACTTATGCGACTTGGTGGATTAGACAAGCAATTACGCGTGCTGTTGCCGACCAAGCTAGAACAATTAGAATTCCAGTACATATGGTTGAAACGATTAACAAAATGATTAGAACGCAACGTCAATTGATTCAGGAACTGGGCAGAGATCCATCGGTTGAAGAAATTGGCGAACGCATGGGAATTACTGCTGAAAAGGTCCAAAATATTCAAAGAATTGCGAAAGAGCCGATTTCATTGGAAGCACACGTTGGTGAAGAAGAAGATTCTTCATTAGGTGATTTTATTACTGATCCCAATGCGCTTACACCACATGAATACATGTTACAGGAAATGGTTAGAAGAACTTTAGATGAGGTTTTAGAAACTTTAACTGACCGAGAAGAAAAGGTATTACGTCTTCGTTACGGTCTCTTTGATGGCAAAAATCATACCCTAGAGGAAGTTGGCCGTGAATTTGGTGTAACAAGAGAAAGAATTAGACAAATCGAGGCGAAAGCCTTAAGAAAATTAAGAAGTCCATCAAGACAAAACAAACTGCGTGAATTTTATTATGGCAAGAAGTAAGCGAATTACAGCATTAGCAAATTTGACAAAAGGCTATCAGACAGTTGTCGATATTGGCAGTGATCACGGTCTTGTATTAAAAGAAGCTATTGATTTAGGGTATGTCAGATTTGGTATCGCATCCGATATAAACGAAAAACCCTTGAAACAGGCAGAAAAAAACTTAAAAGGCTATCCGGTCAAACTGATTCAGTCGGATGGTTTTTTGCTGTTGAATGAACCATTTGATTTAGCGATTATCGCTGGAATGGGAGTACACACAATCTCTGCAATATTAAACAATGCACCAAAAGAAGAGGTTGTCTATTTACTGCAGGCTAATGATAAAATAGAAGTTTTAAGACAATATCTAGTTGATAATGAGTTTAAAATTATCGATGAGCATGTTGTTTATGATAAGTTTTATTACGTGATTTTGAAAGTTATTCGTGGTAATATGAGTCTAGATGAAAAAGACATTTGGTTAGGTCCAATCTTGAAGAAAAAAGACGAGAGTAAGCCGTATTATCAATTTCGCTTAAAGCAGATAAAAGCAATTCTACTGAAAGTAAAAGGAGAAATGAAAAAGAGGTGGGAAAAAATCGCTGATTTTCATGAATTTTTATGAAAATGGTTAATTGTGGGTAAAGTTTTTTAAATAGCTTAAATACCTTTACATTAAAACTTAAATTTTGTAGAATAAATAATGTATTGGAAAATTTTAATATGGAGGGAAAGTCAAATGAAGAATTATAAATTGCTGCAAAAAATAGACCGTTCTGTTCAAGTATTTCGAAGAAGCGGCATCTATGCAAGGATGGAAACTGAGCTTACTGATGCAGATATTATGGTTTTATTTTGTATCAGATTCAATAGTGAGGAAGCTCATGTTAAATTAACGGATATAGCAAAAACGCTAGGAGTAACATTACCTGCGATAACTCATAAAGTAAATGACCTAGAAAAAATGGATTACTTAGCTAAGGAAGCTTCAACCGTTGATCTAAGAGTCACTCATATTTTGTTGACCAATAAGGGAAAAGAATATGTTGATAGCATCAAAGATTCATATTATAAACCAATTGAGATCTTGATGGATCGCCTTGGCGAAGAAGACACAGAAACATTTTTAAGACTACTAGAAAAAATGACTAAAGCCGGAAAACTAAAATAAAAGATTCTCGCTTTATTTGTTAGGGAAGGAAGAACAATTTGAAAAACATCTTTAGATTTCTAAAGCCGTACCGAGTAGGTGTCATTATAGTCTTTGTACTAGTGGCACTACGTGCTGTTTTAGATTTACTGCTTCCTACATTGCTTAATGACATGATAAGCAAAGGATTGGGAATAAGTTCAACTAGTGTTGAACCGAGTATTCGAATGATATGGTTTATCGCGAGTATAATGATTGCAGTTATTTTAATAAGCATTATTGTGACAATTGTAAGTGGTTATCTTGAGAGTAAGATTGCTGCAGGGTTTGCCTTAGATTTGAGGAAAGCAGTTTATCAAAAGATTGAGCAATTCTCGATGCGTGAAATGGACCATTTTACGACATCATCGCTGATTACACGTACTACTAATGATATTCAGCAGTTACAATCATATTTAAATATGCTGTTAAGAATGATTATTCTTCAACCAATTCTAGCAATCGGAGCGATTGCTTTTTCCATTGCACAACAGCCAACGCTATCACTCGTATTAACGGCTTCTGTCATCGCATTACTCATAATGTTGGGAATTATTTTCGCATTAACAATACCTAAATTTCAAATTATGCAAAAATTAGTTGACCGTTTAAATTTGGTAACAAGAGAAAATTTAAGTGGTCTGCGTGTTGTAAGAGCCTATAACACACAAGAATATCAAGCCCAAAGAATTGATGAAGCTGCATTGGAATCTAAGAAACTTAACATATTTGTTAATCGTATTACGGGATTAATGTGGCCAATTATGAACTTGATCATGGGAGCAACCGGTATTATTCTTGCTTATTTAGCAGCTAAGTATTTCATTAAATTTGATGGTTCACCTTCATTTGAGCCAGGTGAGCTGTTCGCTTTGATTCAATATGCGATGCGTACAATTATGTCTTTCATGTTTTTAACAATGATTTTTATTATGATTCCAAGAGCACGCGTATCAGCAATCAGAATAATGGAAGTACTCGATATGGATGTTGAAATTGAAGATCCAATAGATCCTGTCCCCTTACTAGAAAAAATGAAAGGTGAAATTACATTTGAAAATGTAACATTCATATACCCAAATGCCAACGCACCTGTTTTATCAAACATCAGTTTCACGGTTAAAGCAGGTAAAACGACTGCGATAATCGGTTCAACTGGCAGCGGTAAATCAACATTAATCAATCTAATTCCTCGCTTTTATGAAATTACCGAGGGATCAATTGCAATCGATGGGATTGATATTAAAACAATTGCACAAAATGATTTGTATTCACTTTTGGGATATGTTCCACAAAAGGGTATTCTATTTAGTGGAACAATTCGTGAAAACATTTTGTTTTCAGATTCAGAAGATCAATCTGATGAAAATATGATTAAGGCAGCAGAAATTGCGCAAGCGAAAAACTTTATTGAAAGTTTAGATGATAAATATGATTATCATATTGCTCAGGGTGGAGCGAATGTCTCTGGTGGCCAAAGGCAACGCTTTAGTATTGCTCGAGCAATTGCGAAAAATCCGTTAATATACCTGTTTGATGATTCTTTTTCAGCATTAGACTATGAAACAGATCGTAATTTAAGAAGAATGTTAAATAGACATGTGACAGCGACAAAGATTATTGTTGCTCAAAGAATCAATACAATTCGCAATGCTGATCAAATCATTGTTTTGGATCACGGGAAAATGGTCGGTATTGGCACGCATGATGAATTGATGAATACATGTGGTGTCTATCAAGAAATTGCCAAATCTCAGTTGTCGAAGGAGGAATTAGCATGACGGATAAGCAAAAAAACACTTCGCAACGAACCCAAAGAAACGTACCATTTGGTGGTGGACCAAGAGGAATGAACTACTTAGAGAAATCAAGAGATTTCAAAGGGACAATGAAAAAGTTAGGGGCGTATTTAAAACCGTTCTACATACAGATTATAGCCTCAGCGTTCTTTGCAGTAGCAGCATCATTACTAACAGTTCTTGGACCATGGTTGTTAGGGTTAATAACTTCTGAGATATCAAATGCATTTATTGGTACTAGACCAATAGGCACTATTCATTTAATTGGATCATTAAACTTCTCATTGGGAACTTTAGCATTAATAACAATAGGAGTTCATTTTCTGGGAGCATTTTTTAACTACATACAAGCATTCCTATTAATTGGAATGACCCAAAGTTTGACTTATTCAATGCGAAGAGATCTATCATCTAAGCTAAACAAACTACCCTTGAAGTTTTATGATGATCAATCTTTTGGTGACGTTTTAGGACGTGTTACTAATGACGTTGAAACGATTAATGGAACATTGACGCAAAGCTTATCAGAGATTTTTAGAGCAGTCGCGTTATTAACTTTTGTCATAACAATGATGTTTATTCTAAGTCCAATTTTAGCTGGTGTTGTTCTGTTT
>JBAYPP010000048.1:0-7844 GCA_041677585.1 Acholeplasmataceae bacterium | reverse complement strand
CCTAAGACGGTCGCTTGTTTAGCAATCTGGGCTGCTAATCTATTATGTGCTAGCCCTGAAGCTGAGAAGATTGGTAATTTTTGTCCTCTAACTAATGTATTTAAACCATCAATTGCGGAAATTCCTGTTTGAATAAACTCGTTCGGATAGTTTCTAGCAACTGGATTTAAAGGTACACCGTTAATGTCCATTTCCTTATCGGCCATAACGTGACCTTTATCGTCAATTGGTCGACCGAGTCCATCAAATTTACGTCCCAAAATACGGGGTGAAACACCAAATGATAAACCTTTGCCCGTAAAAACAGCCTTGGCATCATCAATCTTTAACCCTTGGCTACTATCAAACAATTGAATAATAGCTTTATCGCGGTCGATTTCTAAGACTTTACCTAAACGCTCTTCACCATTTTTCTGAATAACGCGAACAAGCTCATCATATTTAACGTTTTCTACTTTTTCAACAACCATCAATGGCCCGACAACTTCTCTAATTGTCTTATATGCTTTAATCATATAATATCGCCTCTTTCTTCAGTTGTTCGAATTGATCAGCCATTTCTAACTCAATAATACTGATTTCTTTTTCAATATCATCTTCTTTAACATATTTTAAGAAACCAATTCGTTCATTTACATCTAAAAACTCTAATCGTTTAAAATCAACTTGATTATTTTCAACTGCATCAATTGCCAATTCATACCATTTAAGAATAACACTTAACATTAAGTATTGCTTATCCAATGAAGTATATGTGTCAATCGGATGGAATGCGTTTTGATGTAAATAGTCTTCTCTAATCATTTGGGCAACATGTAATTTCACTCTATCTTTTGGTCCTAAAGAATCAATCCCCACCAAACGAACTATTTCTAAGAGCGAAGTTTCTTCTTGCAAGATGTTTTTCACTAAGTTGACATATGTTTGCCATAACGGATATTTATTTGTGTTAAAACGCTCGATTTGGGTGTCATAAAGCGAATAACTCTTGTTCCAGTCGATTGCTGGGAAGTGACGTTTATAAGCTAACTCAGCACTCAATCCCCAGAAGACCTTAACGATTCTTAAAGTTGCTTGTGAGACTGGTTCTGATGTATCTCCACCTGGAGGCGATACAGCACCGATTGCCGTAATTGAGCCTGTTCTATTATCACTGCCTAATGCGACAACGATTCCGGCTCTTTCATAGAAGTCCGATAATCTTGATGATAGATAGGCTGGATACCCTTCTTCACCCGGCATTTCTTCAAGTCTTGAACTCATTTCACGAAGCGCTTCCGCCCATCTTGAAGTTGAGTCTGCCATGATTGCTACCTTGTAACCCATATCTCTAAAATATTCGGCAATGGTAATACCAGTATACATTGACGCTTCACGTGCAGCAACCGGCATGTTTGAAGTGTTAGCGATTAAAACCGTTCGGTTCATTAAGGATAAACCTGTTTTAGGATCAACTAACTTCGGAAATTCCATTAATACGTCCGTCATTTCGTTTCCGCGTTCACCACAACCAATATAAATAATAATATCAGCATCAGCCCATTTAGCCAATTGGTGCTGAACAACTGTTTTTCCGGATCCAAATGGCCCAGGAATAGCAGCAATCCCACCGCTTGCGATTGGAAATAGTGTATCCATGATTCTTTGACCTGTGATCATTGGCTCTTTTGGCGCTTTTTTATTCACAAATGGACGTTTCTTACGAACTGGCCAAACCTGTAACATCTTCAATTCCGTTTTTTCACCGTCGCGTTCTACAACCGCAACTGTTTCTTCAATTGTATATTCGCCTTGCTTAATATCTTTGATTGTCCCCTTTACGCCAACTGGAACCATAATTTTATGACTAACAGCCGGTGTTTCCTGAACAACACCAATGATATCACCAGCAACAACAGAATCACCTTTTTTGACCTGTGGTTTAAATAACCATTTTTTCTCTCTATTTAATTTGGGAACAGAAACACCAACAGGAATAAATGAACCATATTGATCATAGATTGTTGTCAGCGGTCTTTGAATACCATCAAAAATGCTTTCAACAAGGCCCGGTCCTAATTCCACAGAAAGTAAATAATCCGTTAAATAAACGGGTTCTCCTGGCCCAATACCAGCTGTTTCTTCATAAACTTGTATACTAGCTAAATCTTCTCTTAATTCAATAATTTCGCCGATAATATTTTTTTCGCCAACGTAGACAACGTCATAAACCTGTGCGCTTTTCATCCCGTCAGCAACAACTAAAGGTCCAGAAATCTTAATTATTTTTCCTTGTACTCTACTCATTCTCATACCTCTTTCTAAAGCAAATCAATTCCAATTGATTTCTTTATACTTTCTTTTACTTCTAGAACCTTACTGCCTGTCTCTTTGCCATCTAATGGTAATTCTAAAAGAATTGGATATACAGTTTGTTTTTTATCCTTGTACTTATCCATAACTGGTTTCAACTCTGGGTCAAAGCCAATAATCTTAACGTTTCTGTCTAATGAGTTTAAAATTTTCTGTACTTCATCTAACTCATTAATAATATGAACATCAAAACCAAGGGCACTAAAGACATATGCTTCTGTTTTGCGGCTAAGAAAGATCAATTCACTCATTTTAATAGCCTCCTAAGTAATAAATAGCTCTAATGTTTTCAAGTTGTTTCATGATGCGATATATATAGTAAATCAATACGTGTTCAACTTCACTGCTATAAGCATATGCACTTACTATTTCATGAAAATAATCGTCTAGCAGCTTTTCAATTTCTAAAACGCTATCTGCTTTTTCAACCGTTAATTCAACTAAGTCTTTAACAAGCACACTTATCTCTTGTTTGCCTAAATCATATGCTTTTAGCAAAAATTCATCTGAGATTTCTTTTTGCAGTAATAAGTTAGCTTGTAGTTTTTCAACACTAATGTTTTGGTCGTTAAATCGATACATTAAACTGATGTTTTTGATTAAATGAAACTTACTAATAAAAACAGCGTTTTCGATTAACTCCTCATTTTTTAAGAGTGATTCATAGACTTTATTATAGTGTTCAACTAAATTATCTGCCTTCGCAAAAAAATAGCGATAGATCCAATGATCTGGGCCAACATATTCGAAGACTTCTTTTTCCAACGCATCTAGGACTTCAAAACTAGCTGTTTCAAAATCAGAAAGTTTATTAGGAACAACATTAGCATTGAATAGATACTCTAAGAATTGACCACGCGAAAGATTTTTTAACATCTGATATTCATTATCAGTCAATAATTCGGTTAACTTTGCGTTAAGGACGCCAAACAAAAATTCTCTATTCATCGCCAAACAACTCTTCGTACACCTGTTTTTCGAGTGCATTTTGATTTGTTTTGATAATTTCGTGATAGTTAAAAATCAAGTCGTATTCATCATGAACAAGAATGAATCCTTCTTCAAAACCGAGTTTGTCAACTTTTAGTTTGAAATTTTCTTTTTTACCTTTTGCTTTTATCAAATCTAAGTTTGTTGGTTTCTTATCGCTTGATAATGCTTCTAAATACCGCTCATAATCCTTTTTGGCAACAACCATGGTTGTACCAGTAATATCATCGTGACTAAGCAGCTTCGAAACCCAATTACAAAGATCAGTTTTTTTATATCCTTTAATGATTTCATAAATTTGATCAAACATTCCGTCAACTAATTCTTGTTTGATTTGTCTTTCATATAAATCAAGTCTTCTTTCAATCTGTTTACTATACGAGCCTAAATCCGCCTCTTTTTGGTCATTTGCTTGGGCTAAGACTTTGTCTTCCTGTGCTTTGATTTTTGCTAATCCGTCCTGTTTGACTTGTTCAACTAATTTTTTTGTTTCCGCATGAATTAACTGAGCTTGTTTTGTAGCATCGATCATAATTTTCTCACTAAGAGATTTTGCTTCCATAAAACACCCCTCCTATAATTCTTTTTAAGCGTTCATGTACATTAAAATACTGACTAATAATGCTAAAATCGCATATGTTTCAACCATCGCTGTCATTGTTAAACCGCGAGTTGACATGCTTGGTCTTTTTGCTGTTAAAACAATTGAACTAGCCGCCATCTTGCCTTGATAAATACCTGAAAATAAGCCTACGATTCCGTTTGGAATTGCAGCAGCCATTAGGGCCATTCCTTGTGCGACCGGAACATCAACTACTGTTCCACCAAGTAGACCAACTTTAACTAAAATTAAAACCGCTAATAAAAAGCCGTAAATTCCTTGTGTACCCGGTAACGCTTGCAAAATCAAGACTCTACCGAATAATTCCGGTTTTTCCGAGATAACGCCGGATGCAGCTCTACCTGCAATTGCCACGCCCATTGCCGAACCGATTCCTCCAAGTCCCGCGCTTATCGCCGCACCAATTAGTGCATATACTAATCCTGTCATGTTTATTTTTTCTCCTTATTAATTTTATCTATATATTTTAAATCATATGTAAAAGGTGTAAAGGCAAGGCCATCTCCCTCATAAAACTTACCAAAAAATTCTAAATACTGTAACCGTCCATCGTGAACATACGCCGATAATAAGCCCATTGCGAAGTTAAAGAAATGTCCCACAATTAAGATTATCATGGCGAAGAAATAGCCAATGATACTGCCAGAAACCATTCCAGCCAGCATATTCATGGTAAAGGCGATTACACCTGATGATAAACTAAGTGCCAAGATTCTTGAATAACTCAAAATATCACTTAAATAGCCTGATGCTCCATATAAACCACCAAAGGCACTGACGGCTTTACTGAAAATTCCTTTTTTGCCATAGCCACTAAAGATGATAATTAAGACCGCCCCAATACCGATCATGATTAAGCCGACAATTCCCAACGGAATTAAATCAATCATGTCAAGAACGTATAAACTGATTCCAAGTAAAATCAAGATCCAGCTTATGCCTGAGTTTAAGGCTTCGACGTAGTTCTTTCTTCTAAACTCAAGTATAACCTTTAACACTAAAGCATTCAAAATATGCAGTACACCAATTACCAATGAAGCCACTAGCATAATCAATGTTCCATCGCCCTCCATTGGATTGACGACGACTGAAGTCCAGTGGGTTTGGCCAAAGAGTGATCCGATTATTTTGAATAAGTCAAAACTATAACCAAAGAAACTTCCAAAGATGACACCAAAGATGATTGCTGAAACGCCTGAGAACGCAAAGATCATTGCCAACTGTCTTAAAGCTCCCTTGGGACGCTTGAACTTAACGAATAATGAAAACAATGTAATTAAGACAATTCCATAACCAACATCACCCATCATGATTCCGAAAATAAACCAATACCAAACTGACATTACTGGATTTGGATCAATTTCATTTGGATCAGGAACAGAGAACATGTTCGTAATTGTTTCAAATTGACGCACGAAGCGATTGTTTCTCGTTACTGTTGGAACTTTTTCTTCTTCAGTGCTTTCGAGTATTTCAAGATCATAGGCTAACATCTCGCTTAGTTCAGCACCAAATGCCTCAAGTTCATCTTCTGCAACCCAACCTTCAATATAAACGGTTTTTTCTGTTGCCAAAACTTCAACTTTTTGCTTTAGAATTTTATTGTAGTCATAATCATAATACATTTTTAAGAGATTAACACTATCACTTAACTCTTTTAGTTTTACATCGTTAGTTTCAATTGTGTTTGCTGCAGTACTGATTTTTTCTTCCAGTAATGCTACTTCATCTGCTACCAAGTGTGTTAGTTCAGGTAGTTTTTCAAGCACAAATCCATTTGCTGCCATCGTATCATAAACATCTTGATGATTGCTTGATAAAGCGATTACAGCCACATATTGATTAACATCATCTGCAAGCAGTGTTTCAACATAAGCCGATTTTGTTGAAAGTTTGTCCGTAATAACTGTTGCGTTTTGTGTTGGCCAATAGCCAACATATGTTCTAACATAATTCAGTCCGATTAAATCCGCCGGAGCGACACTTAGATTAACGTATGGAGTTAGCAGTTCAATTTGCTTAGTTGCATATTCTTTTTCCTTCGTTGCTGCTTCATTTTCAACAACTAAGGCATCAGCTGTATCTAACAGATTTTGTGCTTCTTGTTCGCTGTCATTAAATTGATCAATATCGACTTCGTGATATTCAAAAAACTTTTTCTTGCGATGTTTCTCAAGTATGACAATGTTCTTCTCAATCCGTTTTAAGTGTTGTTGATCATCACTTGAGATTGAACCAGCTAATTCATTGAATAGCATCATTTTGCCAGAGCGTTGAATGCTTCTAACTAAAATATCCTTATCTTTGTTAGGGGCAATCAATCTAATTTTCTTGACTGGAACTATCATAAAGCGATAATCTCCTTAACTAATTTATCAAATATTTTATTACGTTTTGCAGTGACGCTTTTTTCTACATCTTTCTTAATTTGCTCGGCTTTTAATGTATACTCTTGCTCCATTTTTGCTTTTGTTTCCTGGGTTTCGGAATTGATTTGTGCAATTCTTTCTTTCAATTCCTTGGCAGATCTTTTTTGTTCATCCTTAACAAAAGAAGCTACTTTTTGGAGTTCTTTTTCTTGTTCCTCTTTTGCCTGTTTAACTTTTGATTTACTTTCTAGTTCTGCTGTAATAATCTGCTTTAAGATTGACATTATTGTGCTCCTTTCTTCTGTGTATAAGCAACAAAAAACCTTTTTAAATAAAAAGGTTTTCATGTTTTGTTTGATTAAAAACACAAAGATTATTTCTTTGTGAAATATGACTTCTGTTATAGAAAAATAGACTGTTGTAGCCGTTTGAAGTGTTTGCCATGTCGCCTTCCACCGTATCTTTCGAAATAATCACTAATATTATACTATTTAGCATTAAATAAGTAAAGTGCTTTAGTAACAAAGCTATCATAATAACTTATTATCTAAACGCACTTTACCGTTATCTTTCTTCTTTATTTTCTAAATTCTTATAAACTGGATTTGTCCTCGTCGTGCAACTAAAATAGTATCGCCTTGATCAATTCCTAATTGACGATATTTTAACTGCAGTTCTTGCTCGTTTAATACTGGGAACACACCGTAGTAGCAAGATAGTGTTGTTGCTTTATGTGCTTCATCAACCATCGCAATAATCGGCGCTATGGGGCGATATTTGGAAATTGTCTTTGATTGACTATGCCCATACGACAAAATCGCTTTGACCGGATAATGTAATGTTGTTTGTGCCGTTGCATAACCGATGGCTTCCAATATATCATCTGGTGCAACCGGTGTATTAGTGATAAAGCCTAAGTGATCAATATAGTGTTGTGAACGATGATTGATCTTTGCCATATATTCAACGCTTTCAATCGGATATTTACCAACCGCCATTTCACCACTAAGCATTGTCGCATCCGCGCCTTCATAAACAGCATTTGCAACATCTGATACTTCCGCTCGAGTCGGTCTAGGATTAAAAATCATTGACTCAAGCATTTGCGTCGCTATGATGACAATCTTTCCTTGTTGTTGACACTTTAAGACAATCTGCTTTTGAACGTGTGGCAAATCTTCTGGAAAGATTTCAACGCCTAAGTCACCGCGAGCAACCATAATTCCATCTGCTACTTCTAGTATCTCATCAATATTGCTAATTGCTTCCTGACTTTCAATTTTGGCGATAACGATAATATATTCACGTCCTGCTTTTTTTAGAATCTCTTTTATTTCTAACACATCTTCTTTACGTCTTACGAATGATGCTGCAATATAATCAACATTAAAACGACAGGCAAAATCAATGTCTGCCAAATCGTGTTCGGAAATAAATGGTAAATTAAGTTTAGCGTTTGGAACGTTAATTCCTCTTCTGTCTCTTAGAATATGACTGTTTTTTGCAAGGGT
>JBAYPP010000047.1:0-8022 GCA_041677585.1 Acholeplasmataceae bacterium | reverse complement strand
TTTTGAAAAATTAAAAAAAGTTAATCGCGGTGTTGGTGTGAGTCAAGTTGAAGCTGATAGGATTGTCTTAACCGCTGAACAGCAAAATGCTGTAGATGCTGTTTTAAGTAAAAAAGATGTTTTTCAGCCCTTTTTATTAAAGGGTATTTCTGGTAGCGGTAAAACAGAAGTTTATTTTGACTTGATTGAAGCAATCATTAAGGAAGGCAGGCAAGCGATGCTATTAGTGCCTGAAATTGCATTAATTCAACCTCTATATCAAAGGTTATCGAAACGGTTTGATTCGATTTCGGTCTTTCATAGCGGAATGGCTGCAGGGGAAAGATTTGATCAATATCAAATGATTAAAAACAAAGAAAGCAAAATCATCATTGGAACACGAAGTGCTTTTTTCATCCCGCTTGATTTAGGAATTTTAATCTTGGATGAAGCACACGATGAAAGCTATGTTCAAAAAGAAGGTGCTTATTATGATACAAGAGAATTAGCCCTTTATAAAGCTAAATTTCACCAAGTCCCAGTTGTCTTTGGGACATCAACCCCGACATTGGAAATGATGTATTCAGCAGAACAAGGAGAATATCAAAAACTGGAATTGAATCAACGTCCCTTATTTAAAAAATTACCAAAAATGTACTTTGTTGATATGAAAAAGGAACTGCAAGAAAATAACACCAGTATTTTTTCTAAAATCCTGATTGAGAAAATCAATGATCGAATCGCCAAAAAAGAACAAACAATGCTCTTTTTAAACCGAAAAGGCTATGCTCCGTTTGTTTTATGTCGAACATGTGGTTACGTGCCCAAGTGTCCTAATTGTGAGATTGCATTAACTTATTATAAGAATAAAAAGCAATTGACTTGTCACTATTGTGGCTATCACGAAGGGATAATCCAGGCATGTCCAAGCTGTCAGTCAGATAAAGTCAAGGAAGTTGGTGTAGGAATCGAATATGTCGTTAACAGACTAGAGAAAACCTTTCCGGACGCAAAGATCCTACGGATTGACGCAAATGTTACCAAGACGAAAAACAGTCATGAAATCTTATATAAAAAATTTGAAACGGAAAACATTGATATCTTAGTCGGAACGCAAATGGTTTCCAAAGGACTTGATTTTAAAAATGTTACACTTGTAGGCTTTTTAATGGCTGATCTGTTATTTCAAATCCCTCATTACTTTGCCAGTGAGCAAGCATATATTTTGCTAATGCAAGCTTGTGGCAGATCAGGAAGGCACCAACAAGGCGAAGTTATTGTTCAAGGTTATGATTTAAAAGAAAGCTTAGAAAAAAATGTTGAACAAGGTTACGATTCATTTTACAAAGAGGCATTATATCAACGCAAACTCGGAAAATATCCACCATACAATAAAGTCTCACAATTTATCTTTGAAGGAACGGAACTCTTAAAGACATATCAAGCTGCTTTTCAAGCGAAGAAAGATTTAAGTGAAAAAGGCGTAACGGTTTTAGGACCAATTGAACCATTATATCGAAAAACAAGGGATAGGTTCACTTATTTAATAACTTTTAAGTATCAGGTATTAAATTCAGAAATGATTAAAAGGATCCTAAAAGGACAAACCGCAAACCTGTATATTCAATATATTCCTAGTTTAATGATGATGTAAGGAGAAAAAAGATGAGAATAGTTTTCATGGGTACACCAGAATTTGCTAAAGGTGTTTTGCAAAAATTAATTGAAAATAAAAAGAATATTATAATGGTTGTTACTCAGCCAGACAAAAAAGTTGGCCGAAAGAAAACAATTGCTTTTTCTCCTGTTAAAGAACTAGCTATTAAGTACAGCATTCCTTGTTTCCAACCAAGAAAGGTAAAAGACGAAATTGCTGAGATATTGGTCTTGAGACCAGATCTGATTATTACAGCTGCTTATGGTCAAATGCTACCAAAGGAATTACTTGATCAAGTAATGGTTTTAAATGTTCATGGCTCCATTCTACCTAAGTATCGTGGTGGTGCACCAATTCAACACGCGTTGATCAACGGTGAAAAGGAGGTTGGCGTCACAATTATGAAAACTGCTTTGAAAATGGACAGCGGTCCAATCATCAAGATAGGCAGATTAAAAGTTTTAGAGGAAGATGATTATGGTTCGCTCTCAATCAAACTGAGTGAACTAGGAGCAAACTTACTAATCGACGCCTTAGAAAAGCCAATCATTGAAATAAAACAAGACGAATCAGAAGCTACTTACGCACCAATTTTGACTTTTGAAGATGAAGTAATTGATTTTAGTCAAACAACAAATCGAATTATTAATCGACTGAAAGCCTTGTTACCGACACCAGGAGGCAGTTTTTATCATAAAAGCACTTGGTTTAAAATATATAAAATTAAAAAAAGTGATATAATAACACATGAAGAAGTGCCATTAGGCACCATTATTAGTTTAGATAAGCAGCTGATTATAAAAACTAAGGACGGAACAATAAACATTTTAGAAATACAGCAAGCCGGAAAAAAACGGATGCACATCAAGGATTTTTTAAACGGACAAAATGTGTTTAAAGAAAATGAACGCATTGAAGGGAAGAAGATAAGATGAAAAAAACGAAGAAACGATTAGTCTTTACGCGTGATCAAATGTTGGAGTTCAATAAAAAGACTTTATTGAACCGTGGTGTTACTATCGAGTCAATCGCTGAAATAACATATATACAGCAAAGTAAATATACGGCCGGCATTACTAGAGACTTGTGCGTTGAATCAGTTGAGAAAATTCTGTCACTTCGAGATGTCTTTCATTATGTTCAGTTATCAGCTGAAATTGATCGTCTAGCTGAAGAAAATCTCTTTAAATCACCAATCCAAGAAATAATTTATGAGGATTTGGGCATGTTTGGTATTGATGAGGCAATGGGATTAGATGTTGCTGGTATTTACGGAACGATTGGACAAACCAATTTTGGTGATATTGATGTTAATAAACATGGAATAGTGAAACGTCTAAATGAAGCCGGCAAAGAAGAAGGCATTTGTCATACTTTCCTAGATGATATTGTTGGTGCTATCGCAGCGGCAGCTTCAACTAGAGTAGCACAAGTAACAAATGAAGAACTTGCACATGAAGATGATGCAGTTAAAAGAATAAGTATATTTGATCTATTTGAATAACGATGGAAAACAAGCAGAGTAAAAAGAAAAAGAAAATCATAAATTTCAAAGAAATTGGCCAAAATCTTTTTGCCAAATTTTTTGGTTTTGAACAAGGCATTGATATTACAGATGATGTAGCAGTTTTATATAGAAGAAATGTTGTTATTAAGAACATTATCTTTGTGTCAAACATCATGTTTTCTTTTTTGCAATTTTTACTATCGCTTGCGACAGGCGAGGTAACTGACTGGGTTATAACGGTTGCGACATTCCCGCTTGTTTATGTAATCAACAAATTATTGAAATCATTGATCAATATGGACCATCATGATCGAACCAAACAAAGCGTAGCAATGTATGTAGCAGCCTTTTATATTTTCTTTGCATCAATTTTAATGTATGCAAGACTTTATGAACAATTTGAAACAGGTGCCTATATCTTAATGTATTATGCAGTTGTTGTTATTTCTCTTTACCAAGAGAAAAAATTATTAAGTAGAAGCTTTCAAGGATTATTGGCTTTACTAACGGTTATTCACTTATTACTTACATATAATCTTGAGTCACTTTCACAAAATATGACAATCATTGAGTTTATCCCCGTCTTTGTTCGTCATCAAGCATTTCGTGATATTCTGCTACGCTCAGTCTTATTTACATTATTTTATTTTGTTGTGTATGCAACCGTTTCAATGGGTCAGTATATGCAGGAAGAAAGACGTAAAGAACTGGCAAAAAGAAGACAGGTGCAAAGTGATTTTACAAACGTAGTTGGCAATTTATTTTCCGATGTTTTGGCAGTCTCAAGTAATTTGATTGAACGAAAACATGCATTTCATGTTCAAGAAATGAGTAAAAGGATTGCATCCTACATGGCCTTGTCAGACGAAAAGATTGCGGAGATTGAGGCATTTGCGGTTGTACATTTGCAGTATCCTGAAATTAAGAATATCCTCGGCAATATGAGCATCTCATCGGAAACGGATTATGATATCTTAAAACAGAAAATGTTATTGGGATCAAAGATAACAAAACGAATGCAGCTGGCAAGAAAATGTGAAGATATCGCAAGAGCGCATGCGGAAGGGAATCAAACAGAGGCTTTTATCAATGATATGAACCAAATTCAACCGGAATTAGAATCACAGATTATTTTAATGGCTGATTTATACATTAGTTTGCGAAAAGCTTTATCATATAAACGACCCTATACGCATCAAGCAGTCTATAAGCATTTCCAGACTGAATTAAACCAGTTTTTTGAAAGCGACTTAAAAGAAAGATTTATGCGATTCCATGAAGAACTTTCAGAAATTTATAGTAGTTTCTAAGAAGGAGTGAAAAAAATGGATCCAAAAGTAATTATTCAAAAGCAAAGAGATTTTTTTAACACGGGCATAACTTTAAACTATCACTATCGGATTGAGCAATTATCAAAGCTTAAAAAAGCGATTTTAGCTAACGTTAATCGTATTTCAGAAGCGCTTTATTTAGATTTAGGTAAGAGTGAGACTGAAAGTTATATGACTGAAATCGGAATCGTGTTATCAGAAATATCTTATATGGTTAAACATTTAAAAAAATGGATGAGACCAAAACGTGTAAGAACACCAATAACACTGTTTAAAGGATCAAGTTATCATCTAAGTGAACCTTATGGAGTAACCTTGGTTTTATCGCCTTGGAATTATCCTTTTCAATTAGCAATAAATCCGCTTTGTGGAGCGATTGCAGCGGGAAATACAGTGATATTGAAACCATCATCGCAATCAAAAAACACAAGCGAGGTCATCAATCAGATATTAAGTGAAACATTTGATCAGGAATATGTTTCTTGTCAATTGGGAGATGCAAGAATTGCTGATATTCTGATTGAAGAAAGACTGGATTATGTTTTCTTTACCGGTAGTATTCCTGTTGGCAAAAAGATCATGGAAAAAGCTAGTAAACATCTAACACCAGTAACATTGGAGTTAGGTGGAAAGAGTCCGGCAATTATTGACTCTAAGATGAACTTAAAACTAGTTGCTAAAAGGATTGCTTTTGGAAAACTAATCAATGCTGGACAGACCTGTATTGCTCCTGATTATGTTTTAATTCAAAAAGAGGATGAAAAAGAGTTTGTTAAATATTTTAAAGACGCGGTTAAATCCTTTTTTGGTGAAAATGTTTTAGCAAATGATGATTATCCCAAAATAATTAATGAAAGACAGGTTTCGAGATTATTAAATCTGATTAAGAATGAGGAAGTGGCTTATGGTGGAACAGAGAGCAACGGTAAGATCCATCCAACCTTAATTAAGAATGTTACATTTGACTCACCAATTATGCAAACCGAAATCTTTGGTCCAATCTTACCGATTGTGACATATTCGAGTCATCAAGATTTAATCAGTCTATTAAAAACAAAAGAAAAGCCGTTAGCATTTTACTTATTCACTAATGACAAAAAACTGCAAAAGGAGTATCTGCAGCATTTAAGCTTTGGTGGAATGACGATTAATGATACAATCATGCATTTTGCAAACCACCATTTGAATTTTGGTGGTGTTGGTTCAAGCGGAATGGGTTCATATCACGGCTATCAAAGTTTTAAAACTTTCAGTCATCAAAAGAGTATTCTTAAACGATCCTTAAAGATTGATGTAAAAGTACGATATCATCCTTATACTGAGCAGAAAAATCGTTTGTTTAGGTGGTTATTGAAATGAAAATAATAAAACACTTGTGGTTTAGAATCTACCAAAAAATATTTTACTTTGCATCCTATGTGATTGGATATCGTGAACCGGTATTAATCCGGAAAAAAGACGGGATCTTGGATATTCCAATGCTCTTAAAGTCGCAAGGCAAGCAAAACCTGTTTTTAGTTGTTGACCAAAACATCTTTAAATTAGGCTTAATTGATTCGTTAATAAAAGAATTGATTAAAATGAAGATCAACATTACTTTTTTTGATGGAGTTAAGCCTGATCCGGATATTAAGGAAGTTCTTAAAGCAAAAGAAAAGTATATTAGAAATAAGTGTGACGCAATTGTATCAATTGGCGGTGGTTCAGCAATCGATCTAGCCAAAGCATGCGGTGTTTTGATTGCCAGACCAAAACGAGATATTCAAAAAATGAAAGGGGTCTTAAAAGTTGGGAAGAAGCTTCCCTTTCATATTGCTGTACCAACAACAGTTGGCACAGGTTCAGAAGGAACATTGGCAGCTGTTGTAAGTAACTATGAAACAAATGAAAAGTATGCGATTATGGATCCTGTTTTAATTCCTGATGTAGCACTATTAGATACAAACTTAGTTAAAAACTTACCAAAAAATATCATTGCAAATACAGCAATGGATGCCTTAACACACGCAATTGAAGCTTATGTTGGTAAAGCAAATACAGGACAAACAAAAAAACAAGCAGAATTAGCCATTCAACTTATTTTGGGTAATGCCCTAAGGGCATACGAAGATCAAGATGAAGCAGCAATTAGTAATTTACATTATGCAGCTTATCTGGCTGGTTTGGCATTTACACGCGCCTATGTTGGTAATGTTCATGCGATTGCACATACTTTAGGGGGATTTTATCATATTCCTCATGGACTTGCCAATGCTGTAGTATTGCCACATGTGCTTGATTATTATGATACAAAAATTAAACGAAAAATAAAAAAACTTGGTAAGAAAACAGATATTTTTCCAGCAGAAACAAATGAAAAAGACCAGACAATCTTTTTGATTGATACAATTCGGTACTTAAATAAGAAATTAAGCATTCCAACCGGATTCAAAAACATCATTTTAGAAAAGGATTTAGAGATGATGGTTGATAGAGCTTATAAAGAAGCTAATCCATTGTATCCAGTTCCAATGATTTTTTCGAAGACTGATTTTTTGCATATCTACCAAAGGTTAATGTTAGAAGGAACCAATGAATAAAAGCAAAATAAACTATTTTAATATTCCGTACGAAGAGCAATTAGCAATGAAACAAGCGTTTGTCAAACGTATTTTTCAGTCTGAAAGAGTCGAAGCGATTACCGCAAATCCAAAACCGATGTATTATCGACATAAAGTTACATTGAGTGCTGTTATGCAAAACAATAAACTAAGACTCGGACAATATGAAGAAAACACAAAGACAATTAAGCCGAAAATCAATCATGCTGTTCAAGATGAAATGATTAATCTAGTTTTCGGCTCAATTGAAAAACTGTTGAATAAGTATAAGTTAAAAGCCTATAATCCTAAAATTAAGCAAGGTATTATCAAACATGTCATGATTAGGAAGTCTTTTGCGTATGGTCAATATTTGATTGTCTTTGTGACACAAGGAAACCTATTTCCTAATCATCAGAAACTGATTAAAGAATTGGTTGCTCTACATCCTGAGATAGTATCGGTCGTTCAAAACATCCATTTCCGAGATACACCGATTGTGCTATTAAGCAACGAAAAAGTATTATATGGAACAGGCTACATTTATGATCAAATTGATGATTATAGGTTTAGAATGTCAGCAAGATCATTTTATCAAGTGAATCCAAAGCAAATGATAAATCTTTATAAGAAGGCTCTTTTACTGGCAGACATTAAAACTAACGAAATTGTATGTGATGCTTATTGCGGGATTGGAACAATGACATTGCTAGCAAGCCCATATGCAAAAGAAGTGATTGGGATTGATGTTAGTAAAAGTTCAATTGAAGATGCGATATATAATAAGCAATACAATCAAGTGGGAAATGTTGATTTTATTCACGATGATGTCGAAAAATGGCTTCAAAAAGCAAAGGTAAAGGTCGATTGCCTAATAATGGATCCAACTAGACATGGTGCTACAGAGATATTCTTGAAATCAGTTTTAAAACTAGAACCCAAACGGATTGTTTACGTTTCTTGTGATAT
>JBAYPP010000046.1:0-8102 GCA_041677585.1 Acholeplasmataceae bacterium | reverse complement strand
TTAGTTCTGATTGCTCAGCACTCAAATCCTTAACGCGGACAGACGTTTTGATCTACCTATCGACCAAAAAGCTCAAAAGTCATGTTCATCAAGCAAATGGTTCGTTTACACCACCCACGAACTCTCTTTTCTCATTGTGACTTGATTACTCTCTTTCTCATTGCCTATTTAGTTGCTTATATCTTAACTAATTTTGTCAATATATGCAACTATTTTTGTATCTTAAAGTGTTGATAAAGCTCATTTTTACTAAGATTGCGGTCTTTTGCGACTTTCCGCATTGCTTCCTTTTCGGTTAAACCTTGTTTTATGTATAAAATAAGATGTTCTTCTAAGGATATGTTAAATTCAGTTATTGCCGTTGTTCCCTCAACAACAATTACATATTCACCCTTTGGGTTATGCTCTATTTCTAAAGCATCCTTTAAATTGGTTCTAAAATATGTTTCATAGAGTTTGGTTAGTTCTCTAGCATAAGTTACCTTTCTATTTCCAAGTGTTTTATATAAGAGTTCCGTTGTCTCTTTGATTCTTTGTGGTGATTCATAAATAATCAATGTTTCTTTTCTTTGTGTAAATGTATTCAGCAGCTCAGCTGCTTGCATTTTTTTTCTCGGCAAGAAACCAATAAAGGTAAATGGTTGAAGTAGGATTCCCGATGGTAGTAATGCTGTTAAGATTGCGTTAGCCCCGGGGATTGCGACAACATGAAAGTTATGCTCAATCGCTTTTAAAATAATCTCATAGCCAGGATCACTGATCCCTGGTGTACCTGCATCACTAATCAGGGCGATATTCTTATTTGCTGCTAACTGTTCTAGGATCAATTCGGTTTGCTGCTCTTTATTGTGATCATGATAACTAAAAAGCGGAACTGTTATTTCGTATTGGGAAAACAATTTAGCTGATGTTCTTGTATCTTCGGCATAAACAAGGTCAACCGATTTTAACGTCTCGATTGCCCGATAAGTGATATCTTTTAGATTGCCAATTGGTGTTGAAACCAAATAGAGGGTTGGTTTCTTCGTTTGAAAGCTTTTTTGCATCAATGGAAAACTACCCTTTTTGCTCTTTCTCTTAAATCTCTTTCGTTATAGACCAGACGCATCAATTGTTTTTTCTTTTGTTCGCTAATTTCAAACTTCTCTCTTATTTCTTCGAGCAAAAAATGCTCGAGCGTATTATAAAAATCATCCCACATTGTAGTGTGTAGCAAATTTAGGTAAACAATATTTCGAACCGTCTTTGAAGCCTTGATAAAATAGTTTAGCGTTTCATCTCTGCTTTTGGATAATGAGAATTGATATTCCTTAACAATTTCATCACCAACTTCTGCCAGCAGCATATTCAAAAGACGTTGCTCAATCTCGCTTGGGCTGCCATCAACTGAAACAACATGCAGTGCTAGGTCTAAAAACTTTAGTTTTTCCTTTCTGGTCAAAAAATTAAGTAACATTTTTACCTCCGTAAAGTGCTGACAACTGTTGTGTCATTTTTTGTTTTTCTTGGTATAAAATAAACGGTTTTTCAACGATTGAATTAAATGCTCCATTTTTTGTTGCCATAATCAAAACATGCTTTGCTTCCTGATCAAGGTAGGGGTGCACATATTGAATCCGTTTTACATTCATTTTATGTTTTTCTAGCAGCAATAAAATTTCAGTTATCCTTTCAGGTCGATGAATGAAATAAAACTGGCCTTTGTTTTTTAAAAAGGTTGCTGCTCTAGCAATCAACTGCTCTAAGGTGAGGTGTGTTTCAAAGCGACCTATTTGCTCTGATAGTGATTTACTAATCTTTGTTTTTGCTGTTAATTCAAAAAACGGTGGATTAGCGATAACAACATCGACATTATGCAAAGTTACTTTATTTACATCTTCATTTAAACACGTTACTTGCTCTTCAAGCTTATTTAATCTGATATTTTCAAGTGCCTCAAAACAACGGTCTTTTTGAATCTCAATTCCGATTAGCTTTGCTTTTGTTTGGGCACTTAAATAGATCATCATAGAGCCATTGCCGGTCCCTATGTCAACTACTTTTTTAGCTGTTAATGGTATTTTAATAAACGACAATAATAACAATGTATCTAAATTGAATTTATTGTTTTCTTGCTTTAATACTATTTTTTCTCCTAAAATGGTTTTCTCCATTTTATGCACCAGTATTAAGTTGATCAACACTAAGCCATTCAATTGTATCCTCTTCCGCAAACTTGACTTTTACTTTCCGACTTAGGATGTTTACATCGATAACTCTGGCATTGCCTTTTTCGGTTTTGACTGTTTCGTTAAGCTCCGGCAATGTTTCTTTCAATTCCGTATAAACATCATCTTCATATTTAATGCAGCATAAAAGCTTACCACAGGCTCCTGATATTTTTTGTGGATTCAAAGAAATGTTTTGATTTTTCGCCATCTTAATTGAGACCGTATCAAATTCACCAATAAAGGTTGAACAACATAAAATTAAACCACATGGCCCAATCCCGCCGATCATTTTCGCCGCATCTCTTGGTCCAACCTGTCTTAATTCGATTCTTGTATGATAAACTTCGCTTAAGTCTTTAACTAGGTTACGAAAGTCAATTCTACTTTCCGCTTCAAAATAAATCAAGAGTTTTTTGCGATCAAGTGTATACTCTGCCCCTAATACTTTCATTTCAAGCTCATTTTTAACAGCTAGTTCTTTCGTTGTTTCTACAACTTCCGGTTCTAGCTTTTCATTTTCTAAACTCTTGTTTATATCTTCTTCCGTAGCGATCCGAATAATTGGTTTTAACTCGTTTGTTAACTCGCTTTCTTCAATTTCTTTAATCAAATATACTTTACCTATTTCAATTCCCCTTACTGTTTCGACAACAACAAGCTCGCGTCCCACTAAAGGAAACGAAGCGAAAGAGAAATAATATTTTTTTCCTACTTCTTTAAATTGAACAAGTGCAACCTGCATAATTATCTCCTTTTTTCAACTTCAAAAGCTAACTCGTCTAAGGCAAGATCGATGTTAATATAAAAGGTTTGTCTCATTATTAACTCTTGAACGATATGAATTATTTCGTTAATCTGTTTAATCTCAACGGCATTGCTAGCCTTCTGCATCGATTCCTTAAATAAGGTAAATGTTAATTCCTGGTGAATTTTATAATGAACAATATCTAAAAAATATAAAACCAATAATTCTAAAAAATATTGAAACATCGTTCGATCTAAGATCAAAACCTGTTTGTTTTTTGCAAAAAACAAAACAAGCGAGGTTTGGGTATCGTGCCATGTTTCTGTAAATGCTATAAGGACATCAATCAATTCCTTGAATGATGGGTTGTTTGCTAACGCAATTGCTTCATCAACATTTTTTGTTAAATAAGGTAAAAGTGCAGCATAGATGGGATTGATACTTGCTTCAAGCAATTGATTTTCAAGCTCTTTTTCGCCAATGCCTTGCAATTGAACTAATTGGCTTCTTGATATAATTGTTCTAATAACCGCTTCTCTGTCTTCGGTCAATAAAAAACCAAAAACATTTTTGCCAATCGGTTCCTCCATAAATTTGAGTAAACTATTAGCGGCACTTTGAGTCATTTTCTCTACGCCTTTAACAATATACACTCTTGGGCCTTCTGTTAAGGTGGTTTTGGAAAATTCTTGTTGTAATAATAAGATTTGCTCTTTCTTGATGCTTAAACCGTCCGGTTCAATAAATACTAAGTTGACGTGTCTTTTTTCAATGATTTGCTGTCTTAGTACTTCATTTTCAACGTTGTCTTTTTTCATCATTTGATAGGCGATGTCTAAAACCAACTCTTCTTTTCCACTGCCCTTGGGGCCATGAACTAAATAGAGGTGTGCGACTCTTTTTTTCTCAATTGCACGAATAAAAAACTGTCTAGCGTTTTTCATAGGCGTTTTTTAATTTCAAACACAATATAATCAACGATTTCTTCAATTGTCATCGTTCCGTCAACAACAACAATTCGTTTTGGATACATCTTTGCTAATTCCGAATACCCCGTTCTTACTTCAGCGTGAAAATATGCTGATTCTTGATCAAGGCGATCATATTTTTTTCGTGATGAGATTCTTTGAATCCCGATTATTGGATCTAAATCAATATAAAATGTAACGTCAGGCATGTGCTTTAATGCATACTGATTAATGCTTAAAATGAAGTCATAACCCAGTTTTCTAGCATACCCTTGATATGCAAGTGAACTATCGATATAACGGTCGCACAAGACGATTTGACCCCTTTTTAAAGCAGGAACAATAACTTCGTCTAAATGTTGTACTCTTGAAGCCGCCAATAATAATGCTTCAGTATAGGGAGTGACATTTTCATAGCGGGGATTAAGAATAATATCGCGGATTGCTTCAGCAACAAAAGAACCACCTGGTTCTCTGGTTGAAATAAGTTGATATTCTTTACCTAGTCTTTGTTCAACAAGTTTTATTACTGTCGTTTTTCCTGTTCCTTCTCCACCTTCAAATGTTATGAACATATCTGTGCTCTCCTTTTGTCAATACTCAACTTTGACTAAAAACAAACCTCTTGCTTCAGCTGTCTTGCTTGCTAATAACCGGTCTTGAGTAGTTAAAATTTTTGTAATTATTGTTTCATTCTTCAATCCCTTGCCAATGTCAATTAATGTTCCAACGATTGAACGAACCATATATTTTAAGAAACTGTTGCCGTGAAAAATTATTTTATAGTGTTTCTTTGTTTCCTTGATTTTGACTGAATAAATTGTTTTAACTGTCGGTTTATCCTTAACGTATTTACAAAAACCCCTAAAGTCGTGTGTTCCTTGTAAAAGTGAAACAGCGTTTTTAACTGGTTCAATTTTGAAGTTTTCAATATAGACCTCGTGTCTTTGGCTAAATGGTGTACTTGGTTGTTTTGCGATTATATATTCGTATGTTTTCGCCTTAGCTGAATGTCTTGCGTGAAAACCTTTTTTGGCTTTTTTAATTGAGATAATGCGAATATCTAGTGGTAGCCTGCGATTAACACCCTTAACCCATGTCTCTTCTGTTAAATCTAGGTTGCTATCAAAATGAAATACTTGTCCTTTTGCATGAACTCCACTGTCTGTTCTACCTGAAGCATGAATTTTAATATCTGTCTGAGTCATTAAGCGAAAACCGCGTTCAATCATCCCTTGGACCGTTTTCACATTTGGTTGTGCTTGAAAACCGTGATAGTCTGTACCGTCATATGCAACCTTAGCTACATATTTCATAGGTAACTCCTTAACATTATTGTCCCCACTAATATTATAACACTAGCTAACAAAGTAAGATAATCAGCTAGTCCAACGTGATAAACATCAATTTTTGTTCGCTTGTCACCAATTACATAACCTCTTACTTCCATTGCGTTGCCTAAATCTTCTGCTCTTTTAAACGAGATTACAAAGATCGGAATTAATAATGACACAATTTGAATGACTTTATCTTTTGTCTTGCTTTCCTTAAAATCAACACCTCTAGATGCTTGAGCTTTCATAATTTTCTCTGTTTCTTGCAGTAGTGTTGGAATATATCTTAAAGTTAAAGACAGCATCATTGCGATCATATCAACTGGAAATCGAATAATTTTAAGTGGTTTTAACAATGATTCAATTCCATAGTTAAGTTCAGTTGTCATAGTTGTAAATGTTAATAAAGATGTAAAGACAATAATTGAAACGATTCTTAGGAAAATGAATGCTGATCGTAAGAGTCCTTCTTCGTGAATTGGTAATTGATAGGAAAATATTTCTAAAAACACCGGTGATACTGCTTGAATGAAAAAGAAAACAAGGACAGCTAAAACAAAATACAGCATTCTAAATTTAACGTATTTTTTGGACCAATGATAGAAGACCAAAAAGATTAGGATTGCCAAGACGCTTACTACTGAAACGGACATTCTAAACGGACCAAACAATGGTGGTACACTGCTGTCTGTATAAAGCAGTTGAATGAAAAACGTAAATGTTAGTAAGAAGACAATTGGTCTAAGGCCTCTTAAAACCTTTCCAATTGGAATCTTAGCAGATATTGTTAAAACAAACGCTCCTATCATTAAAGATGATATTGTGATGATTGACAGTAAATCTGATGATAGTGGAACGATAAACACAGTTGCTAATAAAATAACTAAGGCGATTATTTTAATTCTTGGATCAATGCGATGAAGCCATGAATTCGTCGGAATATATTGACCAATTGTAATATTATTCATGTTTTTCCTCCTGTAGTTGCTTTAACAGGGAAGCATAGTCATACTGCGGAGGAAGCGTTTTGTTAAGCTTTTGTTCTAAATATTTAATAATCCTTAATGGTGTTGGCAGTTCTAAGTGAAAAGAGACAAAATTTTCATGTTTGAAAAGATCTTCTTTTTTCCCGTCATAAACGACTTTCCCTTCATTTAAAACAATAACCCGTTTAGCATATTCGGCAATTAAGTCCATATCGTGGGTTATTATAACGATGCTTTTGTTTTGTTCTTCATGAATCTGTTTGAAAATATTCATAAAATCATTGCGGCCTTTTGGATCAAGCCCTCTTGTTGGCTCATCTAAAACTAAAATGGCTGGCTCCATTGCCAAAATGCCGGCAACTGCAACTCTTCGCATTTGCCCACCGCTAATTCTAAATGGTGATTTTTCATACAATGATTCATCAATTCCTACAATCGAAGCAGCTCTTTTTGCTTTTTCTTCCGCTTCTTTTTCGGTATCCTTAAAGTTTTTCGGACCAAACATGATATCTTTTAAAATTGTTTCTTCAAACAATTGATATTCAGGAAATTGAAAAACAAGACCAACTTTTTGTCTTAGGAAATTTATTTTCTCCCCTTTTTTGGGTGGTAATTTTTGATCAAAGACAATAGCTTCTCCCTCGGTTGGTAAAAGAAGTGCATTCATATGCTGAACTAAGGTTGACTTACCAGAACCCGTATGACCGCAGATAGCAACAAACTCACCTTCCTTTTCAATCTGAAGGCTAATGTCTTTTAAAGCTCGATATTGTGTTTTTAATCCCTTATAGGCGTGACTTACGCGATTGAATTGAATTCCCATAATGCCTCCACTATTTTGGGATCCACATTAGGATCTTTTTTTAATTCATGATACAACTTTACTTCAAATGGTAATTCTAAGTTCGATGATTGAAGTATTTCAACTGATTCAAACACTTCACTTGGAGTGCCTTTTAAAATTACTTTTCCTTCTTTTAAGACAATCAATTCATCGCTCATTGATGCGAAAGACAAGTCATGCGTGATTGTAATTATGGTTTTATTGTATTCTTTGTTCAGTTTTTTGATAAGAGCGACAATGTCTTTTGTTCCTTCTGGATCTAACATTGAGGTCGCTTCATCCAAAATCAGTATTTCCTGTTCCATCGCTAATGCCCCGGCAATCGCGACTCTTTGTTTTTGTCCGCCCGATAAATTATGGGGTTCTTTTGCCAAAAACTCTTCCATATTGACAAGCTTTGCGTATTCTAATACTTTTTCCTGCATCTGTTCAGTCGGCACACATTGATTTTCTAAACCAAAAGCGATATCGTGTCTAACGGTCACACCGACAAACTGATTATCGGGATTTTGAAAAACGATACCTACTTTTTTTCTAATATCTTTAACTGTTTTATCTGTCAATAAAACATCGTCATAGTAAATTGATCCGTTTTGAGCCGTCAATAACTTAACCAGAAGTTTTGCCAGGGTTGATTTTCCGGAGCCATTGTGGCCAATAATTGAAACCCATGATCCTTTTTTGATGTTCAGGCTAATATTAGTTAAAGCTTCTTCTTGTCCGTTATAGGAAAAGCTTAAATTTTCTACTTTTATCATCTTCTGTCACCTTCATTTCGTACTTTAATATTATATCATATATGAAGGTAAATAGTGCCTTGTTATGTATTGAAAATACCGGTATTGAAATAAATCAGCAAAAAAATGATTTATTGTATTTTTGTGGCAAATTAAAATGGTTTTCATTATAATGGAATGGAACTGAGGTGAAAATGATGATTCATGAACTAACTATTAAGAATTTTGATGACATTGTATTAAAAAATGAACAGCCGGTATTGGTTGATTTTTGGGCT
>JBAYPP010000045.1:0-8214 GCA_041677585.1 Acholeplasmataceae bacterium | reverse complement strand
TCGAACATTGTCCGTCCAATCAATTATCGAAACGCTCCAGGGACTGGGGCTTTAACAATTAAATATAACGATCAAAAAATCTTAATTATAAATGCACTTGGTCGCACATTTATGAATCCTAACGTTGATTGTCCTTTTCAAACTATTCAAAAAGCGATTGAAGAAAGCGATGCAGATTATAAAATCTTGGATTTTCACGCAGAAGCAACGAGCGAAAAGGTTGCAATCGGACACTACTTTGATGGTAAAATTGACTTAATCGTTGGCACACATACGCATATTCAAACTGCTGATGAAAGAGTTTTGCCAAGGGGAACGTTATATATAACGGATGTTGGAATGACTGGACCGGTTAATGGTGTAATCGGTGTTAAACAGGTTATTGTCATTAATCGTTTTTTAAACGGTTTCTCGATTCCCAATGAAGTAGCAGGTGGACCAATGCAGTTAAATGCGATCTTCGCTGATTTAAGATTAAAAAAGATTGAAAGAGTTCATATCGAGGAGCAAGGGGGTTTATAATGAAAAAAATTGATGTTGAAAAATACTTTAAACCCAATCTGGCTCAAGCACGCAAACGAACAAGAGAACGGCTTGAAGAGATTGAGTTTGAGATGCAAGACGCTCACCAAAAAATTGGGATCAACAAAACATATAAAATTTACACTTATGGCTGTCAAGGAAATGAAGCTGATAGTGAAACAATGGCGGGTATCCTAAATCTAATGGGGTTTACTCCAACTGATGAGGATAAAAACAGTGACGTTATTATTATTAACACCTGTGCTATTCGGGAAACTGCTGAAAACCGGATTTGGGGTGAGCTTGGTCGTCTAAAAGCATTCAAGCGTCAAAATCCGAACTTAATCTTAGGCTTGGCTGGCTGTATGGCACAAGAAGAAAATGTAATTGAACGTATTTTAAAAACATATCAACATGTTGACTTAGTCTTTGGAACACACAACATTTATAAGTTACCTGAATACATTGAAACAGCCATGTTTTCTAAGGAACGTGTTATTGAGGTTTACTCTCAAGAAGGAGAATTGGTTGACAACTTACCAAAAGTAAGAAGTCATCGTTATAAGGCATGGGTCAATATTATGTTTGGTTGTGATGAGTTTTGTACGTACTGCATCGTACCCTATACCCGTGGTCAAGAAAGATCTCGTTCTAGAGATAAAATTATCGAAGAAGTAAAAGAATTGGTAAATGAAGGTTATCAAGAAATTACGCTTCTCGGTCAAAACGTTAATGCTTATGGTAAGGACTTTAAAGATGAAGACTATACATTTGGTGATTTACTGGATGATTTGGATAAGCTTGGCATTCCCCGAATTCGTTTTACAACAAGTCATCCCCATGATTTAGATGAAAAGACAATTGAAGCAATGAAAAACGGTAAACAGATCATGCCGCATTTTCACTTGCCCGTCCAGTCTGGGTCAAATCAGATTTTAAGAAGAATGAATCGTCATTATACAAAAGAATCCTATTTAGCAAAACTAAAGCAATTAAAAGCAGCAGTTCCCGGGATTAGTGTAACAACAGATATTATTGTCGGATTCCCCGGTGAAACAGATGAAGATTTCCTTGAGACTCTAGATCTTGTCGAACAAGCGCAGTTTGAAGGGGCCTTTACTTTTATTTTCTCAAAAAGAGAAGGAACACCAGCCGCTAAGTTTATTGATGAAACCCCTGAATCAGTAAAGAAGGAAAGACTGTATCAGTTGAATGAAAGAATTAATGTAGGCTATCTAAAAGGCAACGAACGTTTTTTAAATAAAGAAGTTGAAGTTTTAGTTGACGGTGTATCAAAAAACGATAGTACAGTCTTGGCTGGATACACGCCAAACAATAAACTTGTTAACTTTAAAGGCGACAGGAATTTAATTGGACAAATCGTTAAAGTTAAGATTACAAAGGCAAAAACCTGGTTTTTAATGGGCGAATTAGTATGACAGAAAAAGAAACTTTCTTAAAAATGATTAATGAACATCCAGTTGTTGTTCGTTATCGAGAACTTGAAACAGTAATCAATAGGAATAAAACTTTAAAGCAAAAATTTGATAAACTCAAGAAAACACAGAAGCAATTAATCAACGCTGAAAAAATTGAAAAAGTGACTTTAATCGAAAGTGCGAAAAAGCAGTATCAACAGCAGTTGAGTGAGATTGAATCGTATCCCTTGGTTTCCGAATATTTGGCTTTACAAACCGATATTAACGATATGATCCAGCAGGTTTTGTTTGTTTTTGAAAATGGCTTTATCAATGAAGATGTGGAATAGTTGCGGAATCAAGCGTTATTCCGGCAAAAAAAGTTAAAAACCTTGATAAATTCATTAAAAAATTATATTATAAGACTATAAGAGAAAAATATGGAGGTTACATATGTCTAGAATAACGCGTGAGAGCACCATGATGATTGGTTCAAAGGAAATAGCGGTAAAAGAGATTTTGAGGACAATCATCTATTTACCAGCGACTGAGGTAAGGTCATTCTTCCATGAAATTGGATTAACGATTCCAAGAGAACTGCGCATTCATGTTTTACGTGAATTGTTAAGAGATAGAGTTATCGAAACTAGAAAAACACGTTTAACAATGGCCGATGAACTGAATTATCGTTTGTCTTGGTTCACTGAGTTTTCTGAAACTCAGCTTGAAAACTTATTGACGTTTTATGATGATCCTGAACTTGACAAAACATTTTTAGAGGAATTTTGGGTAGACCTGTTTCAATACATGTTAGACAAGGGTGTTCCCGAAAAAGATTTTGTTCGATTAATTGATATGAGCGTTGAACATGTTAAAAAACATGGATTGAAAGCATTTAATGTCAGAACATACAATCGTGAGATTAAGGATTTGTTTTATGATAGTCATGGTCGAATTGATGGTCTATCACAAGCAAAAATCAGACCTGTTTTATACAAGAGCTCAACCTTATCTGAGATCCGTGATTTAGGTGAAAAATATGATGTTAATGTTCCACGAAGATTAAAGAAATCTGAGCTGGCTGACATTATTATCAATGAATTGAAGAACCGTAATTTACATACTGATGCACTTGAAGAAGAGATTCGCGGTATGTCAGTTTTAGTCTTGCAACGTTATGCCATTGATAACGATATCAAAGCTTCAACGGAATTGAAGAAAGAAGAAATCATTGAATATATTCTAGCTAACGCAAAAGAGACAAAAGAAGCGTATTTTGTCCCTGATTCACCAACGGTTTATGAAAAGGAAGTTTCTGAAATCAGTGAAGAACCAGTTGAAGAAATTCCAGTAAAAGAAGAAGAACCGGTTGTTGAAGAGGTTGTTGTTGAAGAAGTAAAAGATGAAGTAGCTGTTGAACAGGTTGAAACGAAGGTTGTTGAAGAACCGAAAACAATCGTTCAGTCAAATATTAATCTAGATGAGTTAGTTGTTGAGGTCAGAAAGCTGCGTGAAGCGGTTGAATCATTTGGCTTTGAAGAAGATGAGGAGATATATGACTTTGATGATGTTGAGTTTGACGATGAAGATTTGGAATTAACTGAAGAAGAACCGATTATTGTAAACACAGCTGAATTTATAGGAACGAAAAAAGACTATAAGAAATTCAAGAAAGCCGAAATTAAGGTTATCAATGATCAAGAAAAAATGGCTCAAACCGAAGAAGAAATATTGGGCAATCATCCAGTTGAAACACGTGCACTTGCTAAATTCTTCATCTTGATTGGTAAATTCTTATGGGCGGTTTTGAAAGTATTATTAAAGGTCGTCCTGTACTTAGCAATTTTCGCGATTATCATCTTTATTATTTACGGTGTGCTAACATTCTTTGTTTCAATTGAATTCCTTGAAGGTTTCAATTCAACAATTAATGGCTTCGAAATTGCAGGTAAGGGTATCCTTCAGCACTTCCATGATTTCCTATCATCTTTAGGATTAACTAAAGCACAGTAATTTTAAAAAAGGGGTGGCAATATGTCATTACAAAAGATAAAATCATTTACCCCAATGATGCAACAGTATTTAAAAATTAAAGAAGACTACGCAGATGCGATAGTCTTTTTTAGATTAGGCGATTTTTATGAAATGTTTTTTGATGATGCGATTGTTGCCTCAAAGGTTTTAGAAATTGCTCTAACTTCAAGAGATGCAGGAAGTAAAATTCCAATGTGCGGCATTCCACATCATGCAGCAAAAGCCTATATTCAAAAATTGATCAACAATGGCTTTAAGATTGCGATCGCAGAGCAAGTGACGGAACCAGGTAAAGGATTAGTTCAGCGTGAAGTAATTAAAGTAATTACGCCGGGAACAGTTTTAGAAGAAGGCTTACTTGATGAAAAAACCAATAACTATATTGGTTCAATCATTTTGGCTGAGAAAGGTTATATTGTCACTTATTTGGATTTGTCGACCGGTGAGACATATCTAGCAGATATGCTTTCAAAAGCTGAAGCACTTGATGTTGTGTTTGCCCAACAGATTCGTGAACTCGTTCTGCAGAAACATTTTGACCGCAATATGATCGAATCTTTTTTGCAAAAAGATTACTTTATTTCCTATTTTGACACACCAGTTCGTTATGAAAACAAAGTATTAAGACATTTAAATTCTGAACAAAAGCGGGCTGCAGCATTACTTTTAAGCTACTTAGAGCACACTCAGAAGCAAACGATCCATCATTTAGTTGAATTTAAAGTATTGGCTAAAACAAAACAGATGGCGGTTGATTATCGTGTGAAACGTCATTTAGAAATCTTTGAATCCCAAACAGGACAAAAAGAAACAACTTTGATTCATTGGCTTGACCAAACTAAAACAGCCATGGGAGGAAGAAGATTGCGCTATATCCTAAATAATCCTACTTCAGATAAAGCGATCCTAAAAGAACGCTATGATTGGATTGAAGCTTTTTCGATCTATCATCCAAGACAGCGATTACTGGAGGAACTACAGTATATTTATGATATTAACCGTCTAGTTGGCAGAATTACCTTCCAAAACGCAAACGCACGCGATTTATATCAGTTAAAAGAAACATTGAAGCGTGTTCCCAATATTGTTGCAATCCTTCAAAGCTATGAACATGAGAAAATAACGAGTTTGGCAGATAAGATTGATCCCCATCTAGAATTGACAGAATATTTAGAAAAAGCAATTGCCGATGAACCACCATTGACCCTAAAGGAAGGTGGAATGATTAAAGAAGGATTTAATAAAAAACTTGATGAATATCGAAATGTTGATACATATGGAAATCAATGGCTTGAAGATTTTGAACAAAGTGAAAGAGAAAGGACAGGAATCAAAAACTTAAGGATTGGTTATAATCGTGTTTTTGGTTACTATATTGAGATCTCCAAGGGAAATACAAATCTTGTTAAAGATGAGTTTGGTTATGAACGTAAGCAAACACTAACGAATAGCGAACGTTATATTAATCCTGTTTTAAAGGAAAAAGAAGATCATTTATTGCATGCCAAAGAAAAAAGCATTGCATTGGAATATGAGTTATTTAAGGAAATTCGTAGTTTTACTGAGGAGTTTAGCCACAGTTTGCAAATTTTAAGTCAATTACTGGCAGATGTAGATGTCTTTTCAAATTTTGCAATCATAAGTGAGAAATACGCATTTGTTAGACCTGAATTAACTGATGATAGCAAAGTTGAGGTCATCAAGGGGCGCCATCCTGTCGTTGAACGTTTTGTCGAATTTGTCGCTAATGACGTTAAAATGGAAGCAGGCGAGATCTTCTTGATTACTGGACCAAACATGAGTGGTAAATCAACCTACATGCGAATGTATGCTTTAATCGTCTATTTGGCTCAGACAGGAATGTATGTGCCGGCAGCTAAAGCCCTGATTCCAATTTATGATGCCCTGTTTACCAGAATCGGATCCAGTGATGATATTAGTGGCGGAAAATCAACCTTTATGGTGGAAATGGTTGAAAGCAACGAAGCCTTAACTAAAGCCACGAATAAAAGTCTTATCCTATTTGATGAAATCGGACGGGGAACAGCTACTTATGATGGAATGGCGTTAGCTCAGGGAATGATTGAATATATTCATGAGAAGATTATGGCCCAAACATTCTTTTCAACACATTACCATGAACTAACCGCCCTTGAAGAAAGCCTTGAGCGTTTAATAAACTTATCTGTTAAAGCGAAAGAAGAGAAAAATACAATGGTTTTCTTACATCAAGTTGAAAAAGGTGCTTCTGATCGCAGCTACGGTTTGCAGGTTGCCGCATTAGCCCACTTGCCAAAGAGCTTGTTGGAACGCAGCAAGCAAATCTTACATGCACTGGAACAAAAGGAAACAAAAGTTAAAGTTGATTTGTTTAACTATGATAAATTTGCAGCAGAAAATGAAGAAGTTTACCTTGATTTAGAAAGCTCAGCTATTTTGGATGAAATCGAAAAATTGGAAACGGATTACTTAACGCCAATGGACGCGTTAGTTCAATTAAAACATTTTCAAAACCGGTTAAAAAAGAAGAAATAGGGTGATTACATGGCCATCATTAAAAAAATGGACCAACAATTATCAAATATGATTGCGGCTGGAGAGGTTGTTGATCGACCGGCTTCAGTTGTTAAAGAATTAGTTGAAAATGCGATTGATGCACAGGCTAATTTGATAAAAATAGAAATTAAAAATGCTGGTTTAACTTCAATTGTCGTTACCGATAATGGGATCGGAATGGATGAAGATGATGCAAAAGCAGCTTTTTCCCGTTATGCAACAAGCAAATTAACGACAAAAGAGGATTTAGAACATATTAAAACACTAGGGTTTCGTGGTGAAGCCTTAGCGGCGATTGCGTCTGTCTCAAAAGTTATCCTAAAGACAAAACAGGCGGATGGAACCGGTTTTTTTGTTGTTTATGAACAAGGAAAATTGGTTGATCAAGGTTCGGTTGCTCTAAATCAAGGGACACAAATAGAAGTAAACAACTTGTTTTTCAACACACCAGCTCGTTTTAAGTATTTACTATCCGAACAAGCCGAGAAACAGGCTGTAATTGATTTATTTGACCGTTTAGCATTGTCTAATCCTAAGATTCGGTTTCAATTGATTATTGATGAGAAAATGCACAAAGAAACATATGGTATGGGCGATATCGCCAATTTAGTAGATCAAATCTTTGGTGCGAATGTTTCAAGCAAAATGGCTCATTTTCGTGAAGTTTTTCAAAAGGCGACGATCGAAGGATATTTAATCAGACCTGAGATTAACCGCTCCCGAAGAAAAGATATCTATTTCTATGTCAATAAGCGTTCAATTAAAAATTATCGTTTGATTCAAGCAGTAGTTGAAGGATATCACGGACTATCAATGACTAATAGATATCCGATTGCCATCATTTATTTAACAATGGATCCAGTTTTATTAGATGTCAATATTCATCCGCAAAAGACCGAAATCAAATTGGCAAATGAAACCTTATTGGCCTATCAAATCGAAAATTACATTAAAGCAGCCTTTAAGGATCAAACGCAAGCCTATTTTGAACCAAAACTTGCTTCAAGGGAAAATATTGTCGTTGAATCCTTGAATCTACAAGAAGAGGTCATTTATGAAAACGAGCATAATGATCAAATAAGCAATTCAGAAGAAAGACGTTCTAAATTGCCGTATTTAAATTACATCGGCTTATTGCACGGAACTTATTTACTATTCCAAAATGAAAAGGGACTTTACTTAGTCGATCAACATGCCGCAGCAGAGCGAATTCGCTATGAGCATTATCATCGAGCATTAGGTAATCCGGTTTTTGCTAAAAAGCAAATGCTTTTTTCAAAAAGACTTGAATTGACAAAAGAAGATTTGCTCGTAATTAGGCAGTATGAACAAGAATTCGATAAATATGGATTTCAGTTTAATGAGGATCAGGAACTGATTTCCCATCCAACTTGGCTAAAAGAAGCAGAAATGGACTTAGCGGTTGAATCAATGCTGACGATGCTGCAAGAGACACAGGCGGTCGACTTAAATAAACTAAGAGATGAGTTGGCAAAAGACATCAGCTGTAAAGGAGCCATTAAGGCGAACAAGCATTTAAATGATTTTGAAGTCCGCAAACTAATGTCAGATTTGGATAATTGTGAAAACCCATATACTTGTCCACACGGTAGACCAACAATCATTTTATTATCAGAAACCGAGATCGAAAAATTATTCAAGAGGATTGTCTGATGAAAAAGGT
>JBAYPP010000044.1:0-8638 GCA_041677585.1 Acholeplasmataceae bacterium | reverse complement strand
GAATTTGTGACATTGGTTGAAGCATTTACAGAGTTAAATCTTTCATCATACGGTGAGTTAGGAACAATAACGGAAATCAATAATTTAAGACGAATTGTTCCAATTGAATTTTATGAAAAATTGTTTGAATCGGAATTTATTCATTATACAATCGATAAACTAATTCAAAGCGATGAGACAAAACAAATGATTGTTAACTTTATATCACAACAAGTTAACGGTGATTATTTGGATGAGTCTATTTTAGATATTCCCAATCATTTGTTAGATAATAAGAAGCGAGTAAAAGTGGATGATCTTATCGTTGTAATTGAATCAGCATATATGACAGAGTTAGAAAGATTTTCAATCTCTGTTAATAATCCAAGTGATATTGAAGTGATTGTCCCACTTAACTCATTGGAGCATTTATTGTCTTCAGATTTAGTTAAGTTTGGCATAACCAGATTAACTCAAAGCGAGCAATCCAGAGCATTGTTAGCAAACATTGCAAACGATCAACTAAGAGCTAGAAATCTAAACAGCACCGAATTCACCGCTAACGATTTCCTATTGCCAAATCATCTGCTTGATTTTAGTGGTTATATTAAGACAAAGGACATTTTAATATTTACTGAAACATTCTATAGTTTAGGTATAGATTCATTTAATAACATTCCTTTAAATAACCCTAAAGCAATTGAAAATATCTTAAGTGTTGATAACTTAGAATTGCTGTTAAAATCAGAATTGGCTAAGTATGGCATAACTAAATTAACTCAAAGCGAACAAAGCAGAAAACTTCTTGCCGATTTAGCAAACGATCAACTAAGAGTTAGAAATCTAAACAGCACCTTTAATGCAACTGATTTCTTATTACCAACTCACTTGCTAGATTTAAGTGGTTACATTAAGACGGAAGATATTTTAATCTTAGTTGAATCATTTTATAACTTAGGATTAAATTCATTTAATAACATTCCTTTAAATAGCCCTAAGGCAATTGAAGATATTTTAAGCCTTGAAAACTTAGATCATTTGTTAACGTCAGAATTGGTTAAGTACGGCATAACCAAAGTAACTCAAAGCGAACAAAGCAGAAAACTCCTAGCCGATTTAGCAAACGACCAACTAAGAGCTAGAAATCTAGACACTGCTGAATTTACCGCTAATGATTTCTTATTGCCAACTCACTTGCTAGATTTAAGTGGTTACATTAAGACGGAAGATATTTTAATCTTAGTTGAATCATTTTATAACTTAGGATTAAATTCATTTAATAACATCCCTTTAAATAGCCCTAAGGCAATTGAAAATATTTTAAGCCTTGAAAACTTAGATCATTTGTTAACGTCAGAATTGGTTAAGTACAGCATAACCAAATTAACTCAAAGTAAGCAAAGTAGAGAACTATTAGCAGACCTTGTAAACAATCAATTAAACGCTAGAAATATATCTGAATCACAGATTAAAGCTGACGATTTCTTATTACCAACGCACTTACTTGATATCCATGGCTATATTAAGACAGAAGATATAATGTTACTTTCGGAGACATTCTATAACTTAGGAATAAGTTCATTCAGTTCAATCCCGTTAAACAATCCTAAAGCGATTGAAAAAATAATTGGAATTGATCTGTTAACGCCATTAATCTATGAAACAGACTTAATTCATTATTATCTTGATAAAGTTGCCCAAAGCAGATTAGTTAGAGAACAACTTGCTAGATTCATTAACCAAAATGCTTCAGCAAACAAAATTGATATTAATTTAACTAGTGAGCAATTATCAATCCCAGCAGAAGCATTGTTAAACGGACAAATCTTAAAATCAGACATTATTGATCTTGTTTCAGTCTTCTATCAACTAGGAATTGATAACTTTAATAACATTCCTTTGACAGGACCAAAACAAATTGAACGGATTATGGGTCTCGATTTATTTGATCAATTGTTAGCAATCGAAGTTGTTTACCATGTAGCAAACAAGACGATTATGAGTAACGCAGTTAAAGTAGCAATGGCATCAGCGATCAATTCACAATTAAGTCAGTTCAACTTATCAGTTACGCTTAAGTCAGAGGATATTAAGATACCAGAAAACGCATTAGTTGATGGTATGATCAGTAAATCTGAATTATCAAAACTGTTGGAAATTCTATATGAATTAAAGGTTGATACGTTTGCTGAACTAGGACAAACAAGATCAATCAACCAAATTAAAGCAATCGTTGATCAAGAATACTTTGATCTACTATTAGAGTCAGAAATGATTTACTACTTAACTGGTTATGTTACACAAACAGCTAGAGTTAGAGATCAATTAGCTCAACAGTTTGCCAAAATTGTTAAATCGAGCTTAGGTATTGAAATGGAGCTATTAGGCGAAGACTTCTTATTTAATCAACATGATGTAGTCATTTCAAACGGTGATTATAAAGGCTATATTCGCAAGGATGAATTAAAACAGTTTTATAATTCTTTCTTGATTGTTGACATCAATAAGATTCGCGGTCCATCATTTGAACAATCAATTCACTTGCTGACAAGTGAACTTCTAACTGATTATGAAGACCATTTATTAATTGATGAAGTCTTAGAGTCAAACATGATATTAACAATCTTTGATCGTGTATTGAACCTTGAACAAAACGAACGAATCCAAACTGGTGTCTTAGCTTATTTAAGTGATTTCGTAGAAAGAGCTGGCTATGGAACAGTGACATTTAGAACTGATGATCGGATCTTTAAATACCATGAATCAGCATTAACGCCTGAAGGATATGTTTCGAAAGAAGAAATGGTTAGATTAGTCATAAGTATCAATCAAGTTGATTTAGGAAATCCAAACATTCGAATGTTAACAGATTTAATTGATCGTAATCTTGATGAAACAGACAAAGATGATTTTGACCGTTTATATGAATCAGTTATCATTCAAAGTATCATTTCAAATATGATGTTAAATGATCGATTTGTTAGCGGTGCAGCAAGAATCTTAAATGATCGTCAAAACCATTTTGAATTCACACTTGAAATATTGGCGATACCAGATGAAGTTGTTTATGAGGGTGTCATATTACCAGTTGAAATAAAACAACTAGTTAAAACGTTTATTATTCTTGATGTTTATGAAGTTGATCCATCGATTATTTCAATTAAATTGTTTACAGACTTATTGGGCCAAAACACAGCAGGAGCAACCGATGACTTGGATCGCTTCTTAGAATCATATATTATCTTTAGTTTAATTGACCGTGTTGTTAAATCAGATTCATTTAATAAATTTGTAACACGACAAGCTAACCAAGCCTTAAATGAAAATGTAAATTCAGTTAATACTTCATTAACAAATGATATGTTAGATGAAAACGACATGTTTGCGAAAGCAGAAATCAGATCATTATTAACATCAATCAAGTTATTAGGTGTTGAATCATTTGGCGATGTACGCCGTGTTGGTTTATTTGATTTGTTATTGTTAGATAATGAAAATGATGATTTAGATCTATTCTTTGATTCAAACTATATTAGAGTTATGGTTTCAAGAATGTTAACATCAAGAACAATTAAGACAAGAATTGCTAATTCAGCTGGTTTTGAAGTTGAAAACTTCGATTTAGGTTCAACAGAAAGAGATGTTGATAACAACTTAACTAAAGCAGAAGTTAAGAATGTCTTTATTGCATTAAATACATTGAATATTACAGACTTTAACAATATCTCACTAACTAATACTACCTTAAAGGGCTTGAGTGATGATGAACTTGAAATCGTCTTGGATTCGAATTTCTTCTACCAAGTAATTGATTTGAAACTCAAACATGAGTTAACAGATAAAGTAACAGACGAATCAATAGTAAATGATTTAGATGATAAACATTATGGTTATATTAAGAAGACTGAAATTAAAGGCTTAATTGAAGCACTAGACATCTTAGAAATTGATGGCACTGATGATATTGATGTAAATAACCTTTCAATCAATCAATTGGAGCAGTTAATCGCAATCGATTCATACATCTTAAGAATTTTAATCTCAGATGCAATTAAAGAACATATTGATGTTCCAGAGGCTAGCCTAGATCTTAATAGTGTAATTATTAAGTCAGAGTTAGAAAACCTACTTAGTGCACTAAGAGTTTTATTCCCAGATGGAGAAACTGCAATTGGACAACTAGATATGACTTCAATGGCAGTGACAACGTTCCAGTTTAACGCATTGTTAAACATTGATGATGGTTCACCAATTGTTATTCGTTTAATATCAGAGAAAGTAATTGAAGCATTCGGTGACAGAATTGATGAAAGAGCGTTTAGCGATAGCGACCAAAAGGATATTAAATATGAGGAATTAGAATTCTTAAGAAACGCATTGTTCGAATTAGAAATCGATGAAATCACAGGTGATTTAAACTTAGAAAATGTTTCTGTTTACAATATTCATAACATCCATTTATACGACTCGTTGATTTTAAACCGCTTGATTTCAGATGAAATCATCACTGCTGTAGGAACGAATGTTCCAACCGCAGCATATGATGAAGACATGGTTGAATACAGTGAAGTTGGACGCTTATTATCTGCACTAGGATGGCTTAACAAACCAATTTCTGGCTTAACAGATTTAGACACACAAATATTAACATTCACAACAATAGAGTTAGCTATACAAGAAGAATCATTAATTATTGATCGTTATATTTCAAACGGATTGATTGATGAAGATGAAATTAAGACTGATCGTGCACTTGATGATGATGGACATGTTGATAAGGATGAAATGACAAGATTTATCACAGCGATCAACGCAATTGATGGTGTCAATACAATCAATGACTTTGTCGAATTCTTAGAAAATGTAGATGATCCAAGTGAAATCGCACCATATGCCGTAACTGATTCAATCATTTTGGAAGATACAGTTATAGCTAAGATTGAGCAGTTATTAGGATTATAACAAGCATAAAAAAAAGACAAGACTACAAGCTATTTTTGCAGTCTTGTCTAACTTGTTTTTAGCAATAAAAAGTAAGAAATAATCAAAGTATAAGTAAAAAGAGCAACCATTACTGACTATTATATAGTCAATTAGATTCCGTTGATTGAGTTTTATGGAAAAATATAGTAAAATATATACTACAAAAAAAATTTAAAGTGAGTTTATGTCGTTTTCATTTTAAAGGGGGAATTATCAATGTTTAAAGAAAAGAGTTTCATTAAGAAAATAAAAAGTTGGATTGTACCAATCTTGCTTGTTTTTGTGGTTTTATTATTGGCCGCTTGTGATGATGTCGAGATTGAGTCATTACTATTAGAAACAACGCCAAGTGAACTTGTTTTATATGAAGGTGAGACACTAGTCAATGATGATTTAGTGCTTCGTGCCTTTTATAGTGATGGAACAGAAAAAACGCTTGACCTTAGGTCAATTAATTTTACAAGCAATTATAACTCAACCCCCACTTTTAATCATTTTGACCCAAACGACAACGAATTAGTTCAAGAAGTGATAGTTGAATACAAACGCGTTAAATCAAATCCGATTATAGTAACAACAAAACGTAAGCAGGTAACATCGTTTGAAATTTACAATTACGGAAAAGATATTTATAACTATGGTGAAGCGTTTGATGTGAGCGATTACTCCCTTTTCGTCCGCTATCAAGATCATGTCAACGAGATTATTCCATTAACAAAAGAAATGTTAGACCTGCCCGATTTATTGCTTAAGCCAAATCAAATTGGCAATCATTATCTTAATATCAATTATAACGGTGTTAGTATTCAAAATCCATTAGGGATACAAGTATTAAAAAACACACAATCACTTTCGACTGCCGATATTGTCATTACTGATAAAACAACAAACCTTTTGGCAGTAAATCCAATTGAAAATGCAGTTTATGCCTTTTTGCCTGCTGGTGTTGTACCAACCGAAGCAGATTGGCAAGCAGAACCATTTGTCGATGAAAATTTGGAAGTCAATACATATTATGTTTACGTTAAATTGCCGGAAACAGAATTTTACTTTGGTTCTAATGTTGTTTCAAAGCAAGTAGAGGTACAACAAGCAGTCTATGAAAAACCAGTTGTTATTTTTACTGGTCAAACACATATATTAGTTGAAAAACATCCGATTTATACACTACATCTAGATACTCCAGAAGGGATAGATCCTTATATTGAGGGTCAGATTGAACTAATTGAATACCCAGCATATTATCGAATTAACAACCTCGTTCCAAATCAAAGTTATGAATTATATTTTGGTCTGAATGATAACATTATTACACAAACCAAGTACATGTTTAAAATGCCTGAACGAGATAATGTGTTTATTTATCAAAAGCATCAAACATATACTTATAATAGCGATAATCATGATTTCGCATATCAACTTAATGTAATTTACAATAATCAATATTTAATTGACAATTTGAATCCGATCTTGACATATTATCCAGGTTTAATTGAAAACAATACTGTAGTTAGAGCTAGCAATGATGTGGTTGAGCCAATCAATGCTGGTCTTTATGTCGTTGAATTAAGACATGCATTTAGTAATAGAGTTGAAGATATTGGCACATTAGAGATTAGACAAAAAGCGATTCTTTTACAATTAGACGACGACAGTAAGACCTATTTAGATGAGTTTGATCCTGAGTTTAGAACTGATTATAGTAATTATGCCTTTGCTGGTGATCAGTTGATCGCATCTGTATCAAGAACTGAAGGTGATAAAGTTGGTAATTATAGCATAACAGGTGAATTCAATAATCCTAATTATCATGTCACAGTTATAAACGGAACTTTCACAATTAACAAAAAACAGATTACAGCAACTTTAGCTGATGTTGAATTTATGTATGGTGATTTGTTTAGTGAAACTACATATGTGTTAAGTGAAAGTCTATATTTCATTCCTGAACTAACAGAGGAAGAAAAAGTAGTTAGTGTGGAATACTTACGTTATAATTCAAATCAGCATGATGCTGCAATATATCAAGATGAGATTACAGCAATCTTTGAAAATAGCCAATATGAAATTGTCCCAATTGATGCAACATTAACCATAACAAAAGCACCTTTAACCATAAGACCATCTGATGATCAAATTAAGATATATGGTAATTATGATTCAGCGATTGCTTATAATGTTTCTGGATATAAGTTTAGCGACACTGATTTAGTTACAGGTAACTTAACAAGACAATTAGGCGAAGATGTTGGGTTATATGAAATTTCACTGGGCACGATACAAATAAGTAGTAACAACTACGATTTGATCTTTATTGAAAATGTCTTATTTGAAATTGAACATCGCGATGTATCAATTTCTTATCCATATCCTAATGATTCAATCTTTACTTATGGTGTAAGCTTCGATATTGAAGGAACTGCAGATAATTTAGGATTTGATGATGAGTTAGTTTTATCAAACCATGAAAACATTTATGTAGATTCATACACTGTTGTAGCAACCATTTTTAATGCTGCAAATGTTGATGTAACTCATAATTACAACATCTTAACGGACAGTTTTACATATAATATCACTCCGGCTACTTTAGCAATAACTGCTGAACCATTAACATATGTGTATGGCGATCAAGTAACAGGTCATAATGATTATGCTATTGAGGGATTGGTATACAGCGATCTTATAGAAGCTGTTTTACAAGGTTCAATGGTGTTCGAAAACTATGATGGAAATACAGGTGAATATGCAATTACAGTTGGAACACTTGAAATTATAAATCCTAATTATGTATTGTCATTTGTTTCAAACACATTGACGATAAACAAAAAAGAGATTGCCATAATTTATACTGGCGATACAACAATCACTTATGGTGATTCGTTGCTTCCACTAAATGAAGAGGATGCTGGTTTAAGATATACATCTAATCATCCGCTAGTAGAAGGTCACAAACTAGACTTGGTTGGAGCAAATGAAATTAATGTTGGTGATTATGTTGCAGATATCAAAGTATTAGATGAAGATAATAACGATGTTACAAGTAACTATGAAATAAATAATCGTGAAATATCATACACAATTGAAAAGAAAGAACTAATTGTGTCATTTGAATCAGCGTATAAATATGCTGGTCAATCAACAGAAAACATTCAATATGTATTAAAATATGAAGGCTTTGTTTATAGTGAAAACGTAAGCGTTTTAGCGTTTGTTGAAGGCGATAACATCTTAATAGCAACAGATACAGATCAAACAACTCCAAGCGGATCATATCCTGTTTGGATTGATAAAGGCTATGTTTCAGACAACTATGAAATCGTTTATGAAGCCGGTGAATTAGAAATTGATTATGCTGAACTTATCTTTGAATTTATTAATCCTTCTTATATTTATAATGCTGAAGTTCTAGGATTAGATTTAAATACCATCACCATTAGAGATTTAATTAATGATTTGGTTTTAGATATCGAAGATTTCGCTGGCTTGATTGACTTAAGATATATTTTAGATGATGAGGAAGTTGATCCAATAAATGTTGGTTCATATCAAATTATCCTATATTTCGAAGGAAACGACATGTATGGAGCAGCAACTCATTCAACAAATAGATTAAATATTACTCCAAGAGCAGCAACAATAACAGTAGAAGATAAAGAGAAAGTGTATGGAAACT
>JBAYPP010000043.1:0-8726 GCA_041677585.1 Acholeplasmataceae bacterium | reverse complement strand
GAAGGGGAAGAACATGCAGTTTAATTTTTTGTATGTACAAAGGCAAGTTAAAAAAAGGCAGGGAGAAAAAGCATTTATAAAACCGCCTTTTGGTTCAGCAATAAAGTTTCAAAGAAATAAAATGAAGATGACACTTGAGGAAGCATCAGAAGGGATTTGCAGCGTATCATATTTATCGAAACTAGAAAACAATTTAATTGAAGCAAGTGATAGATTCATTGAGCCATTAAAGAAAAGATTTAATTTAGAAATTGAAGATATTGAACTCCACAAAACATACGAAGAAGATTTCGAAGAGATGATTCAAACATATTTTTGGCAAGATAAGGATAGACTTATCAGTATCGATCATTATTATAAGAAGCCTGATTATCAAAGCCAATTAATGCACATCTTTTTTTATACCTTTTTAGGATCAGACCAAACCGTTTTAAAACATTACAATAATGTCAAAAGTCAAATAACAAGTTTTTCAAACAATGAATTGGCCCTGTTTCTTATTTGCATGTCTTTGAATTTGTTTCATCAATCATTTTATGAACAGGCCTATTCGACTTTAGAAATGGTGCCTAAAGAAGAAGTACATCCGTACTTAGATGTTTTGAAACAATACTATTTAATTAAAGCAGCTTTTAAAATGTTAAAATTCAGAGGTGTGTTTCAATCCTATCAAACATTTGTTGATCATTGTATATATTATCATGCGTATCATTTTGTAAAGGAAATAAAGCTATTACAATTAGCTTTTGAATCAGCATATTATCCCCTATACTATATTGAAGCATCAATCAATGATCTAAGTCCCAATTTTAGTAAGCAAAAAGATTGGCTGCTAGTGAAATCATTGTTTCACCATCAAAAGTATGAACAGGTAATCGAACTGTCCAATCCATATTATAAAGATAACCCTGAGTGGTTAATCCTCTTTTTGATTGCCCTTGATAAGCAAAACAAAAGCGAAGAAATCATTCAGATAGTATCATTTCCTTTTCATTTTACAAGATTGCAAAAGGAAGTCCATTTGATAACTCAACATTTATGGTATAAGTACACCAAAAGCAAAGATCAGGTTTTGCAATACTTAAGATCAAAAATTTTAGGTGCTCAATTTTTAACGGACTATCATTTTTTACTAGAGTATTTATATTTTGATGCTCAGAAACTATTCAAATCGAGTTACTACTATAAAGAGGCAATGCAGTTAGCAGAACAGTTCTACATAAGATCGAAACAATTAACCAAATAGGGCATCTGCCTAGACCTAGAATTAAAAACTGTTACAATAGGTTTAAGGAGATGATCAAAATGAAAGAAATAAATATGCAAACCAAGTTAGACGCTTTTACAGAAGCATTTAAATCAGTCGTTTTATCAACAGTTTCAAAAGAGGGAACTCCATATGCTTCATACACACCGTTCATTAAACACGAATCCGCTTATTATCTGTTAATGGCTTCTCAAGCAACCCACTATCAAAACGTGATTTCAAATCAAAAAGTAAGTCTGTTGTTTATTGAGGATGAATCGAAAGCAAAGAGCATTTTCTTTCGTGAAAGACTTATTTACACAGCAACAGCAGAAGAAGTTGAGATAAGTCCTCCACTTAGAGAAAAATTAAGCAAAGAACTCGGACAAATGATTGATCAACTAATTCAAATGCATTTTGTTTTAGTAAAGACAACAATCATTCAAGGTCAATTCATTATTGGTCCTGGAGCCGCTTATCTTGTTGATGAACAGCAAAAAATAGCCACGCAAATGACTGGCGGACATAAATCTAAATAAAAGCACCCCCAAAAAAGTTGAATAGTCATCAAATTGCAAAAAATTTGGTTGACTATTTTTATATTCTAAATTATACTTAGTTAGGAGCTACTAAGGAGTGAGGTCATGAGAGTTTTAAGATTATATAGTCTAGCAAAAGGCTTCTTAGTGTTGTTCATAAGTGCAATAGCTTTAACTGTTTTGCATCAATATACGTATTCAAACGTGCCATTATTTACGCAATATTTAATTAAAGTCTTAGGCGCAGGAACAGTCAACGAGGTCAATCTTCCAGGCTTTTTAATTAAGTTTTTTGAATCCGGTTTGGCAATCGGCGTTATGAACGCTGTTTTTAGAATTGCCGGAGCATTGCTAGTATTACAAGTATTTCGCTTTTTTATGAGATTTATCGAAATGGTTGTCAAGGGCAATCTAAGAGAAAAGGTTGCTGAAAAATTACGAAATAGATTGTATCGACACATTCAAGATTTGAGTTATGAGTTCCACAACAAATCTGATAGTGGCGATTTGATTCAGAGAGTTACAACCGATGTTGAAACAACTTCAAGTTTTGTTACTGACCGTACGATTGATGTTGTTTACTTATTGGTAACGTTATTTTTTGGTGCGTACCAATTGATTAATATTAATCCAACAATGGTTTGGGCAACATTGTCAATTCTTCCTTTAATTGGAGCAGCTTCAGTTATTTACTTTAGAAAAGTTGAAAAACTATTCAAGAAAGTTGAAGAAGATGAATCAGAAATGATGACTGTCATCCAAGAAAATTTATCAGGATCAAGAGTCGTTCGTGCTTTTGCAAATGAAGCTTTTGAAGTTGAAAAAATGGAAGAAAAAAACGTTAAACACGCAACATCAAGTAAAAAAGCAAATAAAGTAGTAGCCGTCTATTGGGGAATAATGGACTTCATCAGTATTAACCAATATCTGGTTATTATTGCAATTGGTGTTTATTATGTTCGACGTGGTGAAATGGATGCTGCAGCAATTATCGCATCACTTGCTTTAGTCGGAATGTTAATCTGGCCTATTCGTGGTCTTGGAAGATTAATTAACGACTTTGGTAAAGCACTTGTTGCATCTGATCGAATTCATGAAATTTTAGATCAAAAAAGTGAGTACTTAAATGACGGTAATCTTACACCGGATATCTATGGTAACATCGAGTTTAAAAATGTTTCATTTAAATTTAATGATACAAACGAACATTTATTAAAGAATATTAGTTTTAGTATTAAGCGCGGTGAAACTGTCGCGTTAATTGGCCGCACTGGTAGTGGTAAATCAACAATTGTGAATCTTTTAATGCGGATGTATGATTATCAAGAAGGCGATATTTTTGTTGATGGAAATCGTTTATTAGATATCCAAAAGCAGCACTTACGTAAAAACCTTGGCGTCGTTTTACAAGAACCGTTTTTGTTTTCTAAGACAGTTTATGATAATATCGCAATTTCAAACAAAAGAGCGGATCGGAATGAAATTTATCGAGCTGCTGAAACAGCTGCTTTAGCCAAAGATATTAAAACATTCCAACAAGGTTATGATACTTTAGTCGGCGAAAAAGGAACAACTTTGTCTGGCGGTCAAAAACAAAGAGTTGCGATCGCTAGAATTTTAATAGCTGATATGCCGATTTTAATTTTTGATGATGCACTTAGTGCGGTAGACACACAAACGGATTTGATGATTCGTGATGCCTTAAAAAATAAGGATAATAGACAAACAACAATCATCATTACCCATCGGATTACTACCGCTAAGGAAGCAGACAAAATCATCATTCTAAACGAAGGACAAATTGAAGCGATTGGTATCCATCAAGAATTAAGTGAAAAACCGGGTTTATATCAAAAACTTTGGAAAATTCAAGGCAGATTAGAACGAGAATTTGAAGAAATGATGAAAGCGGGTGGAGATAATGAATGAACAACGTGAAGATGTTTATAAGATCCGCTTAGGTACATGGAAAAAGATTTTTTCAATTATGAAAAAATCAAAGAAACATTTAATCCTATTGGCAATTTATGCTGGAATATTGGCCTTGCTCGAAGGAGCAATTCCATTATTAAACCGATATGCAATTGATAATTTCTTTATCGGTGGCGAATATAAAACTTGGCCATACTTTGTTGTTGCGAATATCCTTTTAGCACTCTTTTTTGCTGTTGCCGTTTGGGGTTTTATCCACGAAGCGGGTATTATTGAAGCTGAGACAAGTTATGAATTAAGAAGACAGGCATTTAAAAACCTCCAAAAATTGTCATATAGTTATTTTGATAAAACACCACAAGGCTGGGTTATGGCACGCATGACTTCAGATGCGAGAAGATTATCAATGATTATTTCTTGGGGTTTAGTCGACTTTGTCTGGGCAGGTTTAACGATGATAGTTATCCTTACCATTCTGTTAGTTACGAATGCTAAACTAGCTTTATTCATTATTATTGGAATTCCGATTATGTTTGTTATCGCCTATGTGTTTAGATTAAGAGTCTTAAAGCATCACAGAACCGCAAGACGACACAACTCACAGTTAACGGCTCAATATAGCGAAGGGTTTTTAGGAGCTAAAACAACAAAAAGTTTAAGCATTGAAGAAAACAACTTTATTGAGTTTTCTCATACTGCTTATAACTTAAGAAAATACAGTATTAAAGCAGTTATTAATTCAGCGATGTTTTCATCAATCATTTTAATAATTGCATATGTTGCCGTAGCTTTAACGATGATTGAAGGAAGTAGAATGGTCATTTCACCAATCGATGTGATGAAAATCGGAACATTGCAAATGTTTTTATCTTACATCGTCAGTTTTTTTGAACCAATTATGGCTATTTCTAGAATCTTATCTGACCTCCAAAACGCACAGGCTTCAGCAGAAAGAATTGTTGAATTGATTGAAACAAAACCAGCAATTACTGATACAAAAGAAGTTGAAGAAAAATATGGAACATTGTTTCTTGATAAAAAAGAAAATTGGGAAGATCTGAAGGGTAAGATTGAATTTAAGGATGTAATCTTTAGTTACAAAGATGGAGAAGTCATTTTGGAAAACTTCAACTTAAAAGTTGAAGAAGGGCAAACTGTTGCCTTAGTTGGACATACCGGATCAGGTAAAACAACAATTGTTAACCTTTTGGCCCGTTTTTATGAACCACAAAAAGGTAATATCTTAATCGATGATGTCGATTATCGTAATCGAAGCATGCATTGGCTTCATAGTCGATTAGGATATGTAATCCAAACACCGCACTTATTTAGTGATACCGTTATAGAGAACATTCGTTACGGTAAATTGGATGCGACTGATGAAGAAGTAATTTATGCAGCCAAAATGGCTGGTGTTGATCGCTTTGTTGAAAAGTTAGATGATAAGTATCAAACACATGTTGGTGAAGGTGGGAACCTTTTATCAATCGGCCAAAAACAGTTGATTTCATTTGCTAGAGCAATTTTGGCAAATCCGAGAATCTTGATCCTTGATGAAGCAACCTCATCAATTGACTCTGAGTCTGAGCAAATTATTCAAGCAGCAACGGAGAAGCTTCTAACTGGAAGAACAAGTTTTGTTGTGGCACACCGTCTATCAACGATTGTTAATGCTGATATTATTGTTATGTTGGAAATGGGTAAAATAATTGAGATGGGCAACCATCAAGAGTTACTAGCAAAACGTGGTGCATACTATGAACTTTACCGAAATCAGTTTTTCCGTGAAAAAGAAAGAATGCTTACGTTTGACTAAACAGTAAAACAAATATAAGCACTGCAGAAAGGTGTGGTGCTTTTTTATTTTTATAACCAAAGCATAATATCAAGAATAAAAAAGCGTATGATATAATAAGGGTGGTGATTAGATGGTAAAAATTATTGGTGCGGGTTTAGCAGGATGCGAAGCAGCCTACTATTTAGCAAACAAAGGAATCAAAGTGAAACTTTATGAAATGCGGCCTAAGAAAATGACTAAAGCACATCAAACAGGTCGGTTTGCTGAACTTGTTTGCTCGAATTCATTGAGATCAAATGATCCCTACAATGCAGTGGGTTTATTAAAAGAAGAGATGCGTATGTTTAACTCAATCATTATTGAAGCAGCCGAAAATACAAGTGTTCCAGCTGGGTCAAGTCTAGCGGTTGACAGAACACTTTTTTCAAACTATATCGAAGCAAAAATTAAAAACCATCCCAATATAGTGTTTATTAATGAAGAGGTGGCAGAGATTGACCCCAATGAACTTACATTAATCGCAACCGGGCCACTTACAAGTGATTTGCTGTCAAAAAATATTCAAAGCATGCTTAATCAAGACCACTTGCATTTTTTTGATGCGATTGCACCAATTATTGCTAAGGATTCAATTGACTTATCGGTTTGCTATCTAAAGAACCGCTATGACAAGGGCGAAGAAGCGTATTTAAACTGTCCAATGGATAAAGAAACCTATGAGCGGTTTTACACAGAACTGATCAATGCGAAAACAGTTGAGCAAAAAGATTTTGAAAAAAATGCATTTGAAGGCTGTATGCCAGTTGAGATAATGGCCAAAAGAGGAAAGGAAACGCTTCTTTTTGGACCCTTAAAGCCAGTTGGTCTAGAACTAGAAAACCAAGAAAGACCACATGCAGTAATTCAGTTAAGACAAGATGATGCCAGTCAAACAATGTACAATATTGTTGGCTTTCAGACGCACTTAACCTGGCCAGAACAAAAGCGAATCATTCAAATGATTCCGGGCTTAGAAAAGGCGCATATTTTAAGATACGGAGTCATGCATCGAAACACGTATTTAGAGTCGCCCCAAACCTTAAACAACGGTTATCAGGCAATTAACTACCCCAATCTTTTTATTGCTGGTCAAATCAGCGGTGTAGAAGGATATGTTGAAAGTGCGGCCTCCGGTCTAAATGCCGCTATTCAAATTGAATCATGGATTAATAATCGCACAATTAAGCCGTTACCAAGAGAAACAATGATTGGATCAATGGCAGCATATATCTCAACTCCAAACAAACAGTTCGCCCCAATGAATGCGAATCTGGGTTTATTGCCAAGCCTTGAATTCAAGCATCAAAAGAAAATGCGAAAAGAGCTCTACAATAAGAGAGCATTAGAAGCATTAGCTATGTTTAAGGAGGCATTAAAATGAATCCGATTGAACGATTCAGTGAGTTTTTAAGATACGAAAAAAATTATTCTGAGAATACGGTTAAGAGCTATGTTCGCGATCTACATGATTTCGAAAACTTCATTTTGCGCGAAGAGCTGGAATTAAATCTTCTACATGTTACAAGAGAACGTCTCGGCAGGCACTTTATAGTACACTTGGAAAACAGTGGATATAGTGATAAAACAAAGGCAAGAAAGATTTCGGCTTTAAGATCCTTTTATCAATACTTAATGGATAACAAGTTGATTGAGGTAAACATATTTACGCAAATTCAAACACCCAAAATTGCTAGGAAAATCCCTAAAATATTAGAAGTTGAAGAGATTGATTTATTATTTAAGTCAATTGATAGATTAGATTCGCTTGGTTTTAGAAATCATCTTCTTTTAGACATGCTTTTTAGTTTGGGATTAAGAGCAAGCGAAATTACTAATGTGGAAATTAAAGACTTAAGTCTAAATCAAAGACGAATTTTGGTTCACGGAAAAGGATCAAAAGACCGTTATCTACCACTGCATCAAAATCTAATTAATGATTTGAAACATTATATGACTTACGTTAGGCCTGTCTTATTGGCTAAGGGATCAGACACGCAAGAAACAAAGCTTTTTATCAATTATAAAGGAACCGCACTAACAGTGAGGGGGCTACAAAAGATATTAAAAACGGTAATTCAAAAATCAGGGGAAACATATAGAATCAATCCTCATATGCTAAGACATGCTTTCGCAACTACTCTTTTGGACAATGGAGCGGATTTAAGAGTTGTGCAAGAATTACTTGGACATCAAAACTTAAAGACAACACAGATATACACACATGTCTCGACTAAATCATTAAAAGAAAAATATGATAAGACACACCCAAGGATGATCAAAAAATGAAACTGATTGCACCAAGAATAATTGAACCAGGAACTGAAGAAACACAAACTGATCAAAAAGTAAGAACAACTGTTCGAGCAGTTTTTTTAAATGGCAAAAAAGAAACTTTAATGGTGTATTCCTTTTTATTTAATGACTATACCTTTGCTGGTGGTGGAGTTAAAGACGATGAAACGCACCAGGAAGCGCTTAAACGTGAGTTAAAGGAAGAACTTGGAGTTGATGAATTTGACGTTGTAAAGCCACTTGGAGCAATCGAAGAGCTTCGGTTTGGAATTAACGGAAGTGATAGTATTTATTTACAGACATCGTATTATTACTTATGTGAAATAATAAAAATTGGCGCAGCAAAACCCAACAAACGCGAGCAAAAACATGGGATGACACCAAAGTGGATTAAGATAGACGATGCGATTGCAAGAAACAGTTCGGTCCTAAACGATGATAATCATCAGAAAAAAGGATTAAAAACGGTATTGATTCGTGAAAATAAAATGTTGGAGTACTTAAAAAAAGGAGATTCAAATAATGAGGAAGTTTGAAGTAGTAGCAAGATATAAAGATGCTAAAATTGAAATACCAGCCAGAGCAACCACCCAAAGCGCAGGCTATGATTTAGCTTCTGCTACGGATATTATTATTCCTAAGAATGAAGTTAAACTTATTCCAACCGGATTGAAGGTAAAAATACCTAGCAACGAAGCGCTCTTTGTTTTTGCCAGATCATCACTTGCGTTGAAAAAACACCTTATGATGAGCAATGGTGTTGGCGTTGTTGATGCGGATTATTACAACAATCCCAATAATGAGGGGGAAATATTTATCCCTTTATACAATTTTTCCAGCAAAGACATTGAAATTAAAAAAGGTGAAAGAATTGCTCAAG
>JBAYPP010000042.1:0-8882 GCA_041677585.1 Acholeplasmataceae bacterium | reverse complement strand
TTATAAGTCCAAACACCTCTACCCCAGTCTAATAAGCCATAGCTATTGCTATCAAAAAGATAAGTCTTAGAACCTAATCTTGCAAATCCGTTTGGACTAAGTCCATTAATCTTCTCATTTAGATAAAAATGTTTCCTTTTTGCAAAAGGGGTGGCAATCACCATTTTGTCTTTGTAAGTTTCTTCTAATTCTATTTCAATTACCAAATCTTCATTTCTTTCGAAGTTTTTGAATAAACAAGCAATCTTTCTAAATTTGTTTTTTGTAGAAAATGTCATTTCAACCTTTTTATTTTTAAAACTTACAACACCTTCGTCACTGTTTTCTGGTAAATTTAGTTTTCCCATTGGTAACCATATCATTAACGATCGGGTAATTTGGGTTTTTTCATCAAAATTAAGCAGCGATGCGCTAATCAACCCCATATAATGATTATCAGCAATCGTTAAGGCAATGCCATAGTGTTCATTGCCAACATAGTAATAATCCCATTCTTTAATTCTTGTTTTACGAGCTTTAATTGCTTGCTTACTATATTCAAAATATGATTTAGTAGCGTAGCCAGGATTATCAATATCCCCTGCAGCATTCAACAATCTTGTCTTTTGCATAATTTTGTTTTGCATTATTACACCATCCTTTAAACCGTCACTAATATTATATACCAAGAGACTGAATTTTTCCTTGTATATTCTTCTTGTAAATGTTAAAATAAATTGTCATCAGAGTATAGGAGGGATTTTATAATGACAATATTTGATTATGAAGATATTCAACTCATACCAAATAAGTGTATTGTTAAAAGTCGTTCTGAATGTGATACAAGCATAACCTTAGGTAAATTTAAGTTTAAAATGCCTGTTGTTCCCGCAAACATGAAAACGATTATTGATGAAAACTTGGCTGAATGGCTAGCAGAAAACGATTATTTTTACGTCATGCACCGCTATGATGAAGCATCAAGATTTCCTTTTGTCAAAAGAATGAAAAGTAAAAATTTGATTACATCAATTAGTGTAGGAGTCAAAGAGTACGAAAAAGATTTCGTTTTAAAACTTAAAGCAGAAAATTTAGCGCCTGATTTTATTACAATTGATGTTGCTCATGGTCACTCTGAAACAGTAATTGATATGATTGGTTTCATTAAGAAACATTTGCCTGATACTTTTATTATCGCCGGCAATGTTGCAACACCAGAGGCTGTACGTGAATTGGAAAACGCTGGTGCGGATGCAACCAAAGTTGGAATTGGGCCAGGTAAGGTTTGCATAACTAAATTAAAAACCGGTTTTGGAACTGGCGGATGGCAGTTATCAGCCTTGCATCGTTGTTCAAAGTCAGCTCGTAAACCTTTAATCGCTGATGGTGGTATTCGCAATAATGGCGATATCGCAAAATCAATTCGTTTTGGTGCCACACTCTGTATGGTCGGGTCCTTGTTTGCTGGTCATGAAGAATCACCTGGAAAAACAATTATGATCAACGGTGAACCAATGAAAGAATATTATGGAAGTGCATCTGAGTACCAAAAAAGTGAGCGTGTCAACGTTGAAGGAAAAAAGATTTTGATTCCTCATAAAGGAAAAATCGCAGATACATTAAAAGAAATGCGTGAAGATCTTCAATCAGCTATCTCATATGCTGGTGGCAAAGATATTGAGTCCATTAAAAAAGTTGACTATGTAATCGTTAAAAACTCAATTTTTAACGGTGACTGGAAATAAGAGTCTAATAAAACGCAAAACCCTCACTGATGTGAGGGTTGTTTTTTTAACGAATTTCTAAAGTTATTTAGCTTTTTTGTTATAGCGTTTATTAAATTTGTCAACTTGTCCTGCTTGTTGAACAAAGGTTTGTGTCCCTGTGTAAAATGGGTGTGAGTCTGCACTTACATCGACTTTAATTACAGGATACTCTTTGCCATCAGCTTCGTAAATCGCTTTTTCCTTAGCATAAATGGTAGATTCTGTTAAATATTGCGCTTTTGTTTGTGAATCTTCAAAAATCACAAGTTGGGTTTTTGGATGTATCCCTTTTTTCATTTTGATCTTCCTTTCATTTCGCACATATTTGATTATACACGTTTTGATTTTGTTTTGCAAACATTTTAGTGCATTTTAAAGACTTTTTAATAAATAAAACCGTTAGATGTCAATATAGTCATCTTCATTATTAGAATCCCGTTTTGGTCCCGATTTAATAAACGTAACTCGAGGTGGATACAAAATATGATAAATCGGAACTAATAAGAAAATAATCCAGCCAGGATGCCATAAACCCCAAACTATTCCGATTACTAAATAAGCAAACAAAACTAGGGTTGGAAAAGTAAGACGCAAGGATTTTAATCCTAAGAGAAAAGGCATAATCGGAATTAATAGAAAGACGATCCAGGCAATGCTCCATTTGTCCCAAAAAAATCCGATTCCTAAAAATAAAAACAACGATATCAGTGGTGTTGCTACTACAATTCTTTTTCTTAAACTTCTACTCATGATTCTACTCCTTTTTTTCGAGTGGTTGGTTGGATGATTTCTTGAATAAGAACGGTTAAAAAGTCAATTTCCTTTTGAATTAGCGCGATTGGATCATCAACTGGCTTAAACATTCTTAAATCAAAGGTATCAATTCTAGTATCAATTGCAACCATAATTCGATTTTGATCAAAACCGATTCTGACTTTTGGATGCAATTCATTGAACTCCATTATTTTTTCCATCATTCTTGGTGTCAGTAGCTTAAAGGCGAAATGTTTGTCTTCACAAAACAGATCAAATGTTTTATTGAATGTAATCATTTCCAAATCGATTTTTTCCATCCTTCTTAGATGTCCAAATCTACTGGTTTTGTTTGGCATAATATATAATGGCCTAAAACTTTTATTCGTTACTTTAATTTCGAATAAACGACCTTGGAAAACAGTCACTACCGATGTTGTTTTTCCATCACTTCTAACATCTTGCAGATGAACATCAGCAGAACGAAATGGATAGTCTAAAATAACACCGCTTAAATAGTCTTCACTTGCGATTCGATCTTCCTTCTTTAGGATACCAGAGTTAATGATGAAGTCCGAATCAAATCCTTCTTTTGGTTTGTATACAGCCTCTGGTATTAATTCTTTGATGTGCTTGGCTAAATAGGTCTCTTTGTATTCAACGCTAATTTTCTTTAATTTATTACTGCTAAAACCAGCAAGTAGCATTCCAATCAGAAATGTCACCCCTGAAACACCGCGAGTAGGTATAAATAAGATAAAACTGACAATCAGCAAGACAACACCAACAACAGTATACGATTCTAAAGTTTTTTTTCTTTGAATAATCGTTTTAAAGTTCATTACCACACCTTCTTTTATGCCGCTTTCATTATTTTAGCAATAAAGTGTGCAACAGCATCTTCATCATGGTTGCTAACGACATGGTCTACTTCTATTTTTACATTTGGATGAGCGTTACCAGGGGCAGCAGAGACATCGGCTATTCTCAACATTTCAAGGTCATTATAATAATCGCCAATTGCATATAGCTTACCATATGACAATTGCATTTTATGGATTGCTATTTTAATTGCCTGTCCCTTATTTACTTCCTTATTGACAATTTCAATTAAGTTTTTGCTTGAAGGAATAACATTAATTCCCTTGGCAGATGGCAAGGAAGTGATGATTTCCTTTATTTCATCAGCACTGTTTTCATTGACAAAGGCAATTGCTTTAATGAATGAAAGTTTCTTAATCTTTTCATACTCCGTCGTTTCACAATCAAAATAGATTATGGGCGCTTGGGAAGTGTCCTTCGGTAAAATAGCATAATAACGAGTCGGATCCGCTAAAATTAATATCATATCATTTCGGCTTTTTAAGACTGATAATAATTCTTTGATACTCTTTTTTGCCAATTTATCTTGGTAAATGATTTTATTTTTGTCCAAATCATAAACAACTGCACCATTAGCTAATACCAAAGGAGCATTTAAAGGAATCAAGTCCTTTACAATTTTTTTGACCTGCAAAAGTGTTCTGCCGGTTGCAATTGAAAAATAGTTGCCTTGTTCAACCCATTTTTTAATTGCACTTTGATTTACTTTTGAAATTGTAAGTGACTGTTCATCGCCGATTATCAATGTTCCATCTAAATCACTGTATAATATGTGTTTTTCCATCTTGTCTTGTTCCTTACTTATATTTATAATACCATTTATGCATATTTTCCCGCAACAAATCCAGTCGAAAACGCAACAGTTATATTGTATCCACCGGTATAAGCATTAATGTCAATCACTTCCCCACAAAAAGATACGGTTGTATTCATTTTTGATTTCATTGTTTTCGGATTAATTAATTTTAAATCAATTCCACCATTTGTCACAAAGGCGTGCTTAAAACCTCTTGTCTCAACAATAGGAACTCTAAATGACGTTAACCTGTCCAATAGTTCTTGCTCATTTTTTGCATCTTTTTGAATAAAGTGGATTAATCTTTTCGGAATGTTCTGTGCAACCAAGTCTTGTAGCAAAGTTAACTTTTCATCTCTAATAAATTTATTTAAAAAGTTAATTTCAATTTCAACTTTTTTGTTTTTTTCAATGCTGCTAATTACTTCATAACTCAATCTTAAGGCACCTGGTCCAGATAAACCAAAATGCGTAAAAATCAGATCATGAGTTAATCTTTTAACAACTTTATTATTTGAAAAAACAGTTAGATCAACGTCGAAAAATGTTAAACCCTGCAGTATTTTAGTTTGAATGAAACTAGCGTTTGAAACTAGCGGAACTTCAGCCGGTTTTAAGTCTGTAATCACATGACCCATTTTTAAAGCAAACCGATGTCCATCTCCACTTGAGCCTGTTTGAGGCAAAATGATGCCTCCGGTAGCGATTATCAAACTTGAATAATGATAGTCCAATCTTTCTGTTTTGACAATCTGTTTTTCATAATCAATATCCGTTACATTCGTTTGTAGTTTAATCAATACACCAGACTTTATTAAAACATTTCTTAATGTCATAACGACGTCTTGTGCGTTGTTGCTTGCTGGAAATACGCGCTTATGATCCTCGATTTTTAATTTCAAGCCATGCTTACTGAAAAAAGTTTGAATATCTTCCGGACCAAACTCATTTAAACAGCTATATAAAAATTTAGAATTTTTAGGAACATGATCTAAAACAGTCTCTATCTTAACATCTGCTGTAACATTGCATCTTCCTCCACCAGTTAACTTTAGCTTTCTTCCGAGTTCGTTATTTTTTTCTAACAGAACAACCTCAGAATCGCGCTGATGAAATTTGGCAGAGATTGCTGCCATCATCCCTGATGGACCTGCTCCAATGACAATTATTCGCTTCATTAACCAACCTCAATCAACTTAGAAAAAAACAGGGTATTTTAGCGTGATTTCTTAATTGCCTCAATAACCTTGGATGTATCTGTATAGCGATGTGCAATTGAGCTTGCAGCTGCTGCTGCAATCGCACCGACAATGTCGTCTAAAAAAGTATGGCATGCTTTTGAATTTTCTGTCTTAGAATCCAAAATAGCCATAATTCCTGGTTTAACTTTATCGACATAACCAAAGTTGGTTAATCCAATTGAGCCATAGACATTGACAATTGACAAAGCCAACACTTCATCAATTCCATAAAGACCATAGTCCGTGTTTAACATCATTGACAAAGGTTCACTGATTAAACCTTTTTCAGCCAATACATCTAGTTCAATTCCGGTTAGAATCGTGTTTTGAACCTCTCTTTTTTCCAAGACGCTTTCAAGATGTAGCAAACATGTTTCAAACGTTAAATCCGGCAAAAACTTTCGTTGGAGTTCTAATGTTATCTGGGCGATATCCTCAAGTTCAACACCACGATCTTTCAATCTTTGAACGACTAAATCATACATTAGTCTTTCGTCTTGTAATTTACTTTCATACATAGCTGCATCTCCTTCTTTTAAGTACATACATTATAACATCATTTTAAAAAAGCATTGTAATCAATACTGGTGACCTTCAGTAGGAACAATGCAGATGAATTTCAAGTGCTTGCTGCTCGTATTACGAAACTGATGTAAGGTGTCACCTGGAACAAATGCGTAGCTTCCTGCCTTAACAGAAAATACTTCACCACCTATTTCCAGTTCGCCTTCACCTTCTAAAAAGTAGTTAATATGTGGCCAAGGATGCTGGTGCTTTGGTGTATAGCCCTTTTCCTCAACTTCAACAACACGCATAACATGATCTTTCCATCCATTTTCTTTTGAAACTAAAACACGCATTCCTGCATCTTTTGCAAGTGGTGTAGTAAAAATTACTTTTTCTAAGTCTTTTATATGTCCAACCATTTTGACTCTCCTTTGAATTTGTTGTGCTGCTTTTTATAATAAACATGATAGTTTACTTTTTCTGCAAAAATAGTCGTTCCTATTAGCGCGACTAAAATAAATATCGGTAATATCTGTAGGCCAAACATTTGTTGAATTTGACCAAATAACGGTTGCATGATGATACTGGCCATATAGGCAATTGATAACTGGAGTCCAATAATTGCTTGTAAATTGTTTGTCCCAAACCGGTGTTTAGATTCATGCAACATCGTTGGGAAGATTGGAGCACATCCTAAACCAATGATTAAGATACTTAAGATCGCAATTGCTTGAATGCTATTGACAAACATTAGGAGAATACCAATAAAAATCAATCCTTGTCCGACCCTAATTAGATTTCGTCCTTTAATTTTAATTGAGAGAAAGCCTGCTAAAATTCGTCCAGTCGTTATTCCAATGTAAAACAATGATACCGTTCTTGCGGCTAAGACTTCATCAAATCCTTGATGCCCAACTAAATAAGAACTTGCCCATAAACCAGTCGTATGTTCAACTGCAATATATAAAAAGAAACTGATCACTGCAATCGTTAAAAATGGTGTTTTAAATAATGGTATTTTGGGCTTTGAGTCGAACTGTTCTATCTTCTCTTTCACTTTGTTCAAATCATTATTTTTCCATAATGATAAAGTCGATGCAATGATAATCAAAACAAGAACCTGTATAGCTGCAATCAATCGATATCCAGTTCGCCAGCCTCCAGGATTAGCTAGGAACAACGACATAATAATCGGGCCAATCGTCGCTCCCATTCCCCAAAAAGACTGTAACCAGTTTACGTGTTTAGCCTGGAAATTCTTAGAAACATAACTTGTCAAGGAGACATCAATTGATCCAATCCCAAAGCCAAGCGGAATTGAAAACAGCATTATAACCAAATAGTTTGGTGAAAAACTATATCCGATTAGCGATACACTTATCAAAAACAACCCAAACATAACCATCTTGTTGTTTGAAAAGCGATTGATTAATCGATTCCCTGATAATGTTGCTGCAACAATACTGATTTGCACAACCATAAAAATGGTTCCAACCTGTTTAATCGTAGCACCTAAATCCAGATGAGCAACCGGCCAAATTGCACCTAGAATAGATGATGGCAGCCCCATACTAATAAAGGCTAGATAAATAACAATCAATAAGACTACCATATTCTCCTCCTGTATGTCCTGTTGAGTAAAAGCTAAAATGTCAAGTGAAATTTATGTTTTATGGCAAATCATTTCCGGCAGCAAAATACAGATCATACCACTCTTGATTTGTTAAACGAATGTCAGCGCCTTTTGCGCTATCTTTGATTCGATCGATGTTCATCGTGCCAATAATGACTTGAATATTGGCAGGATGTCTTGTAATCCATGCTACTGCGATTGCGTTTTTGCTTACTTTATATTTTTTTGCTAGCTCAGCTAATTTTTCGTTTAATTCAAGATGATCTTTGCTGTCAATAAATGTTCCTCCGAAGAAGCCGTACTGAAACGGTGACCATGACTGAAGTGTTATATTATGCAAACGGCAGTACTCAATAATACCACCATCATGGTCAAGGGAACGCTCATCTTTCATGTTGACATGTAATCCAGCATCAATCATACCTGTGTGCATAATGCTAAACTGAACTTGGTTAAACATAATCTTTTGGTTAATGTTTGCTTGAATTAGATTTATCTGTCCAGGATTGACATTTGACAGTCCAAAATGTCTTACTTTTCCTTCTTTTTGTAAAATATCAAAAGCATCTTTAATCTCTTCTAATTCCATTAATGGATCGGGTCTGTGAAGCAAAAAAGCATCCAAATACTTAATGTTCATCCGTTTTAAGATCCCTTCAACAGATTCTAGGATTTGCTTTTTTGAAAACTCGAAACGTTGGCCAAAAACTACTTCACCAGTACTTTTTTTCGGATCAATAACAATCCCACCCTTAGATTGAATATAAATATCCTCTCGCGTAAGATTTGCATTTTTCAAAGCGATTGGCAGAGCTTCTGCGAAGATTTCTTCTGATTTTTCATTACCATAGATATCAGCAGAATCAATAAAATTAATCCCAGCTTTAAAACTTGCTGTCAAGACCTCTACTGCCTCATCAACTGCCAGTTTTGAGATTCGCATAATCCCTAAAACAACTTGTGATGCTTCCCATGTTGAGTTACCCATTTTAATATATCGCATCTAAAATCCTCCTTTTGGTTCATTCTCTATATTATACCATATAACGATGCTTTGAATTGATTGATGATAACTGGACAAAGTCTAAAAAGATTACTTATTACTCTTAGTAAAGCAAAAAATGTTAGCCGCATTTTTAATGTCTACTAACATTTTTTTTAATCCACCGTCATTAAATAGATAAGTGATCTGATGATTATCTGTAACTAAAAAGTTTCTTAATTTTTTGTTTCAATTGCAGAATTATCATCAAACAGTATATCTGTCTTATACCCTTTGATTACTTGCATAACAGCAAATACTAATATTGTAACACCAACAGCTT
>JBAYPP010000041.1:0-8980 GCA_041677585.1 Acholeplasmataceae bacterium | reverse complement strand
TAGCTTGGTAGAGCGCCTGGTTTGGGACCAGGAGGTCGCAGGTTCAAATCCTGTCTTCCCGACCACTTAATACTTTACGCGGGTGTCGTATAATGGCTATTACCTCAGCCTTCCAAGCTGAAGACGTGGGTTCGATTCCCATCACCCGCTCCAAATTGTATGATCTTACCCCCAAAAGTTGAACTTTTAGTACTTAAACAGTATGATAATGATAAGCTTGGGGGTTTTATTTATATGAAAGCGAATAATATCAACAAGCAATTGATGCTTATTAGCGATTTTTTTAATTTTTTGTTCATAGAAATCTAAATATTTTACTTCATCATCACACAAAGCAATAGATATCATTTAAATACCCCAATATTACGGTTTATATACATATTATAACATTAAAATCTAAATCAATTAAGGAGGAATAAGGAAATGAGTTTATATCAAATTTATGTTGAGGACAAAGAATTAAACGTTGTAGGGTTAAAAGAGTATAAAGGAAAAGTGCTTTTGATTGTCAATACAGCAACATCCTGTTTTTTCACACCCCAGTATAAGGGACTACAGTATTTATACAATGAATACAAAGACCAAGGTTTTGAAATCTTAGATTTTCCTTGCAACCAGTTTTCCCAAGGCGCAAAAGGGACTAATGTTGAGATTGATGAATTTTGTGTATCTAATTATGAGACAGAGTTCAAAAGGTTTAATAAAATTGATGTGAATGGTCCAGATGAATCCATTTTATACACGTATTTAAAAAGACATGAAAAAGGCTTTTTCAATCAGAGAATCAAATGGAACTTTACAAAGTTTTTAGTTGATCAGAATGGCCGTGTCATCAAAAGATATGCACCACTTGTAAAACCAGAAAAAATCAAAAAAGATATTATTAAATTGTTGAAGAAGGGAGAATAACGATGTTTTTAGCATTAAAAGAGTTAAAACACGCAAAACAAAAATTTGCACTTATAATTTCAGTTGTTGTCCTAGTAAGCTACTTGGTTTATTTTTTGACAGCACTTGCATACGGACTCGCTAGTTCTTATACAAATGCGGTAAATAAGTGGGATAGTGAAAGCCTTATCATGACGGTTGACGCAAATGACAACCTAATGATGTCATTTATGACAGAAACAGATTATAACAACACAACGGTAAATGGTGATAAAGCGAAGCTAGGTTTGTTTCCCGCGGTCATCAAGAATCCTCAAGCAGTAGAGAATATAGATACAAGATTGAATATTTATTTGTTCGGTATTGAAAATAATAGTTTTATAAAACCAAAAGATTCAAATGAAACATTAATTGATAACAAAGTCATCGTCAGTGACGAACTTAAGAAAAACGGTTATCAAATTGGTGATATGATCGCAATCTCAGGGAGTGATCTGGAATTAGAAATCATGGGGTTTAGCGAGAAAGCAACTTATCAAACAGCACCAGTCATATATATGGCTTTATCAACGTGGCAAAGTCATCGTTTTTCAACCAATACACCACCCGATCTGTTTAGTGGTCTAATAATACGAGGCGATATCAGTAATATCAAAGGTGAACTTGCAACTTATACAATAGATGAATATATCTTAACCTTGCCGGGATATACTGCCCAAGTCTTAACGTTCACAATCATGATTGTATTTTTAATTATTATTGTAGCATTTGTTTTGGGAATCTTCGTTTATGTTTTAACAATTCAAAAAACAAGCATATTTGGCGTCATGAAAGCACAAGGCGTTTCAAACGGATACATTGCTGGTTCTGTAATAATCCAAACATTATTTCTAGTAGCAATAGGTATCATCACTGGCTTGATATTGACTGAAATCACGGCATTATTTCTAAGTGATATAGTACCACTTGCTAGAAATATTTTGTTCTATATCATCATTACATTCGCATTTTTCTTGTTTGCTTTATTTGGGGGATTATTCTCTGTGAGTGCGGTCTTAAAAATTGATCCGCTTAAGGCGATTGGAGGTTAACATGAAAAAGATATTGATTGAGATGAAAAACGTTACAAAAGATTTCTTACAAGGTGAGAACGTTATCAGAGCATTAAAACCGACCAATTTTATCGCTTATGAAGGCGAAATGATTGGAATTGTTGGTCCGAGCGGATCAGGCAAATCAACATTTTTAACTATCCTTGGCGGACTCCAAAAACCAACAACCGGTCAAGTTTTATTAGACGGAAAACCATTTAGCGAACTACCTGTGAAAGAAAAATCAAAAGTACGTTTAAAAGAAATAGGTTTTATCCTACAAGCATCGAATCTAATTCCGTTTCTTACTGTAAAAGAACAGTTAGTCCTTTACAACAAGATCATGCGGTCAAAAGGTAATAAAGATTGGATGGATGAACTCTTTGAAAAACTAGGCGTTGAAAAGCTTAAGGACAAGTATCCAAATGAATTGTCTGGCGGTGAACGTCAAAGGTCAGCAATTGCTAAAGCCTTATACCATAATCCAAATGTTGTTTTCGCTGATGAACCAACAGCAAGTTTAGATACCAATAAAGCTTTTGAGGTTGTAAAACTTCTTGCTAAAGAAACCAAAGAGCAGAAGAAAGCAACTATTATGGTTACCCACGATGAAAGAATGCTAGACTTTTGTGATAAAGTTTATGTGATCGTCGATGGCACTTTAAGCGAAAGAGTAAACTGATTTATTTACAACTACGTGAGTGAAACTGACATGTAAGAAAATATAATTATGATTTATAATAAAGTAACGGTATATTAGAGATTCTAAGCAATCCGGTTAGGAAATATGTTTAGCAATTTCACATAGACACTAAAGAACCAATCATCAAAAAGATTGGTTTTTGCATTTTAATGAGTTGGTCACCACTTAACGACAGAAACAATGTGAAAATGGTAAAGGATAGAAATATTCTTTTTTAATGTAACACGTGAATGCTATTATTGAGTTAAAATAACTCTTTATTTATAGGCGGTATAATATAATCGAAAAACATGACAAAATAAGCAAAAAATAATGTAAGCGTTTTTCAAATAGACCTTTTCTAATGGTTTTGTTTGTGATACAATGAATTTAATTAATATATGATAGAAAAGGGTAAAAATATGAGAATAACAAAACATCCGGTTTTAACTTTTCCAGAGCGAAAAGAAGTAGCTTTCTTTTTCGAAGGGAAAAAGGTTTTTGGTTATGAAGGTGATACGATTGCCTCTGCACTTCATGATCTAAATGTCTTAACTTTAAGTTCTAGCATTAAAAGAAAACGGCCAAGAGGCTTTTATTGTGCGATTGGTAATTGTGCCTCCTGTAATATGGTCGTTGACGGCAAACCTAATGTGAGAACATGTATTACGCTCTTAAAAGAGAATATGCAAGTTGAAAGACAGACAAACAAGGGGGTGCTCAAAAAATGATTCAAAAAGAATTGATTATTATTGGTGGAGGACCTTCGGGTTTATGTGCTGCCAAAATTGCAGCTGAAGCAGGAATAAATGTTTTATTGTTTGAAAGAAGCTTTGCGCTTGGTGGTCAATTAGTCAAACAAACGCATAAGTTTTTTGGTTCAAAGAGTCAATATGCTAAAATGCGGGGATTTGATATTGCTAAAAAACTGATTAGTGATCTTGAACCACTAACAAACGTTGAGATTAAGACTAATACAACAGTTGTTGGGCTATACCCTGATTATGTCGTAACGACATTAGAAGATGATGTTTACACTCGTTATCAAGCACAAACAATTATTGTTGCTACCGGAGCTAGTGAAAAATCATTGGCATTTGAAAATAACGATTTGCCCGGTATCTATGGAGCGGGTGCAGTTCAAACATTGATGAACCTTTATGGAGTCATACCTGGACAAGAAATTGTGATGGTTGGTAGTGGAAACATTGGTTTAATTGTTTCCTATCAATTAATGCAGGCCGGTGTTAAAGTTAAGGCGATCGTTGAAGCAGCAAAAACAATTGGCGGCTATAAAGTGCACGCCTCAAAAATGAGACGTCTTGGAGTTCCGATTTTAACATCAACAACCGTAAAAAAAGCAATTGGAACCGACAAAATTGAAAAAATTGAATTAGTTAAACTTGATGATAAATGGCAAGAAATTGAAGGAACAAGTGAAGTTATGACTTTAGATGCACTATGTGTCTCAGTTGGATTGTCACCAATGTATCAACTATTATCAATGGTTGGGGCGAAAACTAAATTTGTTACTGAATTAGGTGGATTTGTTCCTATTATTGATGAACATCATCAAACAACAATTAAGAACATTTTTGTTTGTGGTGATGCGGTTGGAATCGAAGAAGCATCATCTGCCATGATGGAAGGTTATTTAACCGGACTGTATGTTGTTAAAAATATGGATAGAAAACATCCTGATCATAAAAATCTGTTAAATCTATATGAAACCCAATTAGGCTTTTTAAGAGATGGCCCATTTGGAATTAAGACCAAAGTCGGTCTTGAAAAATTAAGAAAGGAGCTTGACCATGCTTAATCAAACAGGTATTCCAACATTAGAACAAGTATTATCACGATTTCCAAATAATAAAGCACTTGCTCGTCCCAAAGCAGTATTAGAGTGTTATGAAGATATTCCTTGCAATCCATGTGCAACAAGCTGCCCTTTTGATGCAATTCATATCGGTGAAAACATTAACAAGCAACCAGTCTTAAATGTTGATAAATGTACGGGTTGCGGCATTTGTGTTCAAGCGTGTCCTGGATTGGCTATTGTTGTAGCTCAAATTAAAAATGAAGAAGCATGGTTTAAAATACCGTATGAGTTTATTCCAGCACCAGTTAAGGGTGAAATTTGGCGCGGTGTAGATCGAAATGGAAATGTAATATGTGATGCTAAAATTGAGTCTGTTTTGTTAACAAAAAAGCAAGATCACACAGCAATGGTCACAGTATCGGTTCCAGTTGAGTTCATTCATCAATTTGTTACGGTGAGGGAAAGACATGAATAAAAAAGATATCATTATTTGTCGTTGTGAGGATATTTCTTTGCAGAAGATCCATGATTTTTTAGATCAAGGATTTACAACTTTTGAGGACATGAAGCGTTTGCTTCGTGTGGGGATGGGACCTTGTCAAGCAAACACATGTGGTCATTTGATTCAACGTGAAATCGCTAAATATTTAGGTAAAAACGTTGAAGATATTCCAGTTCATAAAGTAAGACCCACTGCTATGGGTGTTCCTTTAAGGAGTATCGCAAAGGGGCAGAAAGATGAAAACTAATTTATTAATCATTGGTGCCGGTATTAGTGGTGTTAGTATAGCATATAATTTAGCTAAAAAAGGCTACAAGGACATTCATGTTGTTGACAAAGGTTATTTTACCAGTGGAGCTACGGGTCGTTGCGGTGCTGGTGTTAGACAACAATGGGCAACTGAGACAAACTGTCTTTTAGCGAAAAAAAGTATTGAGTTTTTTGAAAAAGCAGAAGAGATTTTAGAATATGACGGAGATCTTGAATTTAAACAAGAAGGTTATCTAATGTTAGCAACAACCAAAGAAGAACACGATCAATTCACTAAAAACGTTAAACTACAAAACAAGTTAGGTATTCCTTCAAAACAGTTAACTAAAGAAGAAGCATTGAAGATTGTGCCGCATTTAAATCCGGATGCTTTTATGAGTGCGACTTTTTGTCAGACAGATGGACATCTAAATCCTTTTAAAATGACAGAAGCTTACTATTTAGCAGCTAAACGTCTAGGCGTTACCTTCTCATTTTTTGAAGAAGTAAAAGCGATTGTCGTAGAAAACAGAAAGATTACAAAAGTCGTCACTACTAAACAAACATATGAAACGAGCCAAGTAGTTAACGCTGCTGGTGGGTATTCACATGAAATCGGAAAATTAGCTGGCGTTGACATTCCAGTTTATGCTGAAAACCACGAAATCTTAGTTACAGAGCCAATTGAGAAAATGCAAGGGCCAATGGTCATGTCATTTTCAAAGAATATTTATTGTCAACAAGTTCCTCACGGAGCATTTATCATGGGTAGAAGTAATCCAAATGTTGAGAAAAACCATGATATTGAATCAACTTGGCATTTTTTAGATGAAATGTCCAAAACTGTTTGTGAGATTTTACCAATTGTTGGTGAACTACGTGTGATTAGACAGTGGGGCGGATCTTACAATATGTCACCTGATCGTCAACCGATTTTTGGTAAAACAGATCAACTAGAGGGATTCTATATGGCCTGTGGCTTCAGTGGACATGGATTCATGTTAGCACCGATAACGGGGATATTGCTAAGTGAGATTATTATGGGTGAAGAAACATCCTTTAATATGGAAGAATTATCAATTGATCGATTTAAAGGTCAAACAGAATTCAAAATTGAAAAATCAGTTGTATAAAGGAGAGATGAAAGATGGCAATTTATAATTATCAAATGGAACCATTTACAAATTTTGGTTTAGAAGAAAACAAAAAGGCTTTTTTAGAAGGTTTGAAAAAGGTACGTTCTTATTTAGGCAAGGATTACGACTTAGTTATTGACGGGAAAAGAATAGAAACGGACAGAAAAATGCAATCTCTTAATCCATCAAATCATCAGGAAATAATTGGAACGATTTCACAAGCAGCAATCAAACACGCCGACTTAGCGCTAAACGCTGCACTTGAAGCGTTTGAAACTTGGCGTTTTGTTGATCCAAAAGTAAGAGCGGATGTTTTGTTTAAATCAGCTGGAATCATTCGTAAACGTAAATATGAATTTGCGGCTCTGTTGACGCTAGAAGCGGGTAAGCCATGGCCTGAAGCAGACGCAGACGTAGCTGAAGCAATTGACTTCTTGGAGTATTACGGTAGACAGATGTTAAACCTGGAAAGAATTGACGATACTGTTTTATCCCGTCCGAAAATTGAGCGAAATGAATATAAATACATTCCTCTTGGAGTTGGAGCGATTATTTCGCCATGGAACTTTCCGTTAGCTATTTTAGTCGGGATGTCAACAGCAGCTATTGTTAGTGGTAATACCGTCTTACTAAAACCAGCTTCAACTACTCAAGTTGTTGCGTATAAGTTCATTGAAGTATTAGAAGAAGCAGGGTTGCCAAAGGGCGTTATTAATTTCATTCCTGGAAGTGGACGCGAGATTGGTGATTATTTAGTCAACCATCCCAAGGTTCGCTTTATTTCCTTTACTGGTTCTAAGGAAGTTGGCGTGCAAATCTATGAAAAAGCAGCCAAGGTTCAACCGGGCCAAATTTGGTTAAAACGTGTTATCGCCGAAATGGGTGGTAAAGATACTATTGTTGTTGATAAAGAAGCGGATCTTGATTTAGCAGCCGATTCAATCGTTAGATCCGCATTTGGCTTTAGTGGTCAAAAATGTAGTGCATGTTCAAGAGCGGTGATTCATCAGGATGTTTATGACATTGTTGTTGAAAAGATGCTTGATGTTGTTAAAACCCTAAAGGTCGGCAATCCAGAAGATGAGAATACTTTTGTTGGACCAGTTAATGATATTAATGCCTTTAATAAGATTACTTCTTATTTCAAAGTTGGCGAGGAAGAAGGTAAACTAATCTTTGGTGGAAAAGCAGATAGCAGTAAAGGCTATTTCATCGAACCAACAATTTATATAAATGTTAAGCCTAATGCCCGCTTAATGCAAGAAGAGATTTTTGGGCCTGTTTTAGCAGTATGTAAAGCAAAAGATTTTGACGAAGCATTAAGGATTGCTAATAATACCGAGTATGGTTTAACTGGAGCTGTTATTTCTAATAACAGAATGAATTTAGAACGAGCAAGAAGAGAATTCCATGTTGGAAACCTTTATTTTAATCGTAAATGTACTGGAGCAATCGTTGGTTATCAACCATTTGGCGGTTTTAACATGAGTGGAACCGACTCAAAAGCAGGTGGCCCAGATTACTTAGTGTTACACATGCAAGGTAAAACAGTTTCTGAAGCATTGTAATTTGCTTAATCAAGGTGTTAAGATAAAAATGTTGGCTATTGCTTAGCTAACATTTTTTATACAAACGCAGCAAAAAATCAAACAGAAAACAGGTGTCTATAGTGAATAAAAATAACGAAAGATTATATCAAATGTCCTGGTCGAAAATCTATGATTTATACTTAATGAAGGTAACTAAAAAAGACAGAACAAAGGCTGAGCTTGATCAAGTTATCTGTTGGTTAACAAATTACGACCAAAATACATTAGAAAAACAGGTAAACAGTGATGTAAGTATTAAAACATTTTTTGATGACCCATCCAAAATAAACGATAACGCAGTTCTAATAACTGGGAAAATCTGTGGTGTTCAAATTGAAGAAATTGAAGATCCGTTAATGAAGAAAATCCGCTATTTGGATAAACTGGTTGATGAATTGGCAAAAGGTAGAAAAATGGAATCAATTTTAAGAAAGTAATGGGACAAAGTAAAATGCCGGAAATTCGTTTAACAAAAAAAGCAGATAAAAAAATAATCTTAAAGATGTATCAAGACGCTAGAGATAACATGAAGCAATTAGGTTTTAGTCAATGGAAAGACGGTTATCCGAATAACGATACATTGACAGCAGATATTAAAAACAAAGAATCATTTGTCTTTGTTGAGGGAAATGATATTATTGCCTCTGCAATGATTAGTTTAAAGGAAGAGATTACCTATAACAAAATTGATGGCCAATGGGGTAATGATGAAAAATATTTAGTGATTCATCGCTTTGTTGTTGCTAAGCAGTTTTTAAGAAAAGGATACGCCAAATTATTTCTAGAGGCGATTGAAGAGAAATTTTCAAATCTAACGATTAGAATTGATACCCACCAAAACAATTTTTTAATGAAAAGCTTTTTACTTAAGAACGGATTTACTTATCGTGGAATTATTATGCTCCAAAACAAAGAATTGCGTGAAGCATATGACAAATTCTAAAAAATCTATGACATTAACAGTGCTCTATGCTATACTATTTTCAGATGTAAAAATACGATTTTATAAAGATAAGACTGAGGG